>JBILWQ010000120.1:0-6228 GCA_044369805.1 Phycisphaerales bacterium | reverse complement strand
TAGATGAATTCCTGGTGACCCAGACGGTCCACGATCCAGCGACGGGTCTGGGGATCGGTGGTGATCAGGTCCAGCAGGCTGTCCACGAAGCTCTTCACGCAGCGGGTCGGATCCGACTCCGGCTCCAGCAGGATGGCGCACTTGGCGCCACCCTCGGGGATGTCCTTGTTCTTCTGCTGCTGCGCGAAGGCCAGGCCGTACACCTCGTCGTAGAGCCGGTCGCTCTCGCGAGAGTGCTGGGCCGCGTCGCGGGAGCGGATCACGCGCAGGCCGCCGCGCGCGATCTCCTTGAATCGGACATGGAAGCCGTTGAACCCGCGGCCATGCACGAAGAAGGCGCCGTACGGCCGCTCGGGCCGCTGATCATCCTGAAGCAGGCCGGGATCGATGCGCATGGCCAGCCCGAAGCGACTGGGCAGGTGGTAGTTGGTGCGGAGCACGCTCTCCACGGCATCCACCATGCGACCCAGGATCACCGGCCCGCCATCCACCGCGCGGCGATGCTCGATGTCGTTGCGCAGGGTGGCCACGCGACGGGCGAATTCGGCGTCCTCGAGCGGTGCGGCCGGGTCGAAGCGGTCGGCAAGCAGCTGGACGATCCGCATGGCCAGATCCATCGCCGCCTCCACGGCGGCCAGGATCCGGCCGTGGTTGAAGGCCAGACGGTCCCGATGCACGAGCGTCTGGTGCACCAGGTGGCTCAGGGCCGTGATCGCCTCCGCATGCCGCAGGTCAAGGCCAGGGTGTCGTCCGGCCAGTTCCAGGATGTCGAAGTTGATCCACTTGATGTGCTCGAGATCCCGCGAGATCCGCTTCCACGCGTCGCTCCGCGGGTCGATGGCCTTGCCCTCGGCGGTCTGGATCACGAAGCCCAGGAAGGTCACGCTGCCATGCGGCGGATCCTTCACCTGATCCAGGTAGGCGCGCACGATGCTGATGCGTGCCTGCGCAAGCACGATCGTCGCCCGCTCAAGCATGGTTCGGGTGCGGGCGTTGGAGAAGGCCACGGTCACCCGGCTCTGGGTGGGATCGGCCTCGGGCTCCAGCTCGACCACGGCGCCGTCGGTGCCGCTCACGCGCTGGAAGAGCGCCATGTGCTTGCTCAGACGAAGGGGCGTGAGCGTGGTCACGTAGTCCGCCGGGCAGCCTGCCGCGTAGGCGCGGATCTCCGCCTCCTTCCAGTCCAGTCCGTGCGCGCGAGCAAAGGTGACCGCCGCATCGACGCGGGCCGTCTGCGCGGCTTCTCGCGGGTCGAACGGGACGCGGTCGCCGAACTCGAAGGTGTCGAGCACGATCGATCCATCCGCCGCCGCGTGGATCTTCGCCGCGCGGAGCGAGGGCTCCATGGGCAGCGACGCCACGATCTCGGCGAGCACGCCGGGGCGATTCCCCGGACGGATGCTCGTGAGTTCGCGTCCATCCTCGCTGCGGAGCGTCAGATCAAGCGGGGCGTTGCTGGCCTTGGCCGCGATGATCGCTCGAAGGTGCGAACGGACCGCCGCGGGCGATGTGTCCTGGAAGTACATGCGGGGCATCTGCTGCACGAACCACGGCACGACCCGCTCGGCCGTCTCCTGGAACTCCCGACTCAACTCGCCGACCAGGCTGCTGACATCGGGCGTGGGGGAGGCCGTGGTGGAAGCGGAGCGCATCCGGGGAATATCCCCGAGAGCCGCGGTCCACACAATGCTCCGCGATCTGCGTCCGAGAACCTTTCGCGGACACGCTGTTGGGGTCGACCGATCCAGCCGATACGCTTTTCGCCTTGCGTTGCGTCACCATCGGCAACTTCGACGGCGTGCACCGCGGCCATCAGGCCCTGCTCCAGGCGGCCCGCCGGCTGGCCGGCCCCGAGGGGCGGGTTGTCGCCGTCACCTTCCATCCCCATCCGATGCGGCTGCTCCGCCCCGAGGCGGCTCCGCAGAATGTCCAGCTTCCCGCCGAGCGCGAGCGGGCGCTCCGTGACGCCGGCGCCGACGAGGTCCGGACACTGGAGGTGGATCGGGACCTGCTGGGCATGACCGCCGAGCGGTTCATCCAGTGGCTGCATGGAGACATCCGGTTCGACGGCATCGTGGAGGGTTCGGACTTCCGCTTCGGCAAGGGCCGCGGCGGCGACATGGCGATGCTGGCGCGCGAGGGCGAGCGGTCAGGATTCCGCGTGGAGCCTGTCGCGCCCGTGGAGATCACGCTGAAGGACGGAGGGACCGCGCCGGCGAGCAGTTCGCTGCTCCGCTGGCTGATCTCGCTTGGCCGCGTGGAGGACGCCGCCACGGTCCTGGGCCGGCCCCTCGCTTTCTCGGGCAAGGTGATCCGCGGGGATCAGCGTGGCCGCGAGATCGGCTGGCCGACGGCGAACGTCGAGCACGGTGACCGCCTGCTGCCGGGTGACGGCGTGTACGCCGGCGTGGCGAGGCTCCCGGATGGCACGTTCCGGCGAGCGGCCATCAGCGTCGGCACCAAGCCCACCTTCGGGTACGCGGAGCGCACCGTGGAGGCTTTCCTGCTGGATCATCGGGCTCCGCTCGACCAGTACGGCTGGACGCTGGAACTCCGCTTCGACCGATGGCTGCGCGAGCAGGCCCGATACGACGCGCTCGACGAACTGCTGGATCAGATGCGCCGTGACGTGGACCGGACGCGAGCCGAGGTGAGCCTGGAGACGGCCGCATGAGCCCCGCCGCAGCGACCACCGCCGCCTACGCCACCACGGCCTCGCCGGAGCGAATGGCCGAGCGTATTCGCTCGGCCGCGAGCATCCTGATCACCACCCATGACAAGCCCGATGGCGACGCCATCGGCAGCACGCTGGCGCTGGCCCGGGCCGCGAGGCACCTCGGCAAGCGCGTGCAGACCTGGTTCGCGGGTCCGTTCGATCCCGCGCTCGGTGCGGTGCTGGTGGACGAGCGTCCTGGGCGGGCGCCGGAGTCGCTGCCCCAGCACGATGTCGACCTGGTCGCGGTGGTGGACACCGGGTCGTGGAGCCAGCTGGAGCATCTGGGGTCATGGCTGCGGGCCCGCAAGGACCGTTGCATCGGCATCGACCATCATCGCTCCGGCGACACCGGATTCGCCGATCGCATCGTGGATCCCGCGTGTGCCAGCTGCACCCAGGCGCTTGTGCCGTTGCTCGAGGCGCTTGGCGTGCCGTTCGATCGACCCGGGACCGGTGGCCCGGGGTCCATCGCCGAGGCGCTCTTCGCGGGGCTCGCCACCGACACCGGATGGTTCCGGTTCAGCGGTGCGGATGCCCCGGTCTTCGCGCTCGCTTCGCGGCTTCTCGCGGCTGGCGTGGAGAAGGACCGTCTCTATCGCCAGCTCGAGGAGACCGCGCGGCCCCAGCGGCTGGGCCTGCTGGCCCGCGCCATGGGCGGCATGCGGTGGATTGCGGAAGGGCGGGCCGCGCTCATGATCCTCTCGCCGGAGGACTTCTCGCAGGCCAGCGGTAGCGCCGAGGATCTGGCGGGCGTCGTCAACGCGCCCATGGTCGTCGGCAGCGTGGAGGTGAGCGTGCTGCTCTCGCAGACGGAGCCCGGTCCGGTGGTGAAGGTCAGCCTGCGCAGCAAGCCTCCCCTTCGACCAGGCGGAGCCTTCGTGGACGTGAACCGCCTGGCGGGTCAGTTTGGCGGGGGTGGCCACGTGCATGCGGCGGGAGCCCGTTTCCGCGGCAGCATGCACGAGGCGGCCGAGGCGCTGTCGGAAGCCATCGGCCGCGCCGTCGCCGGTTGATTCACTGAAGCGGCGTGACCTTGTAGCCCAGTTTCTCGATCGCCTTCCGGACTTCCGGGCCCGTGGCGGTCTCCCGCACCGCCACATCCGCCTGCCGCTGCTCCAGACTCACGCGGCAGTCGACCACGCCATCCACGCGCTTGACCTTGTCGTTGATGGCATCCACGCATCCCTGGCAGTGCATGCCATCCACCTGCAGGCGGATCACCACCGGGGCAGCGGGGGTGGTGCGTGCGGCCAGGGGGTCGGCGCGGTCGCAGGCGACGTGAAGCATCGTGGCGAGAAGGCTCACGGCCACGGTCGTTGGTCGGAAATTCATGCCGGGATGCTAGGTCCGCGCGGGGGCACGCGCCCCAGGCCAACCACGCGAAGCAGGGCCGGAAGCAGCCACACGCTGCTTGCGAGGCAGCAGAGGCTGGCCATCACCATGACCTGCCCCAGGCTCCGCAGGCCCCGGTGCTCCGCCCACATCAGCGTGCCGAACCCGATCGTGGTGGTCAGTGCGGTCACCACCACGGCGCGTCGGGTGCTGCCGAAGCCCGAGGCGAGCCCGCCGTCCACGGCGCGATGCGTGACGTGGATGCAGCTGTCCACCGCGAGGCCGATCATGACCGGAATGGCGAAGAAGTTCGCCAGATTGAACGGAACATCCCAGGCAGCCAGCGCACCCACCGTGACCAGCATGCCCACGGCCAGGCTCACCAGCACCAGCGCGGTCCGAAGCACGGAACGAAGGTCGAGCAGCAGCACCACCGTGACCAGGGCGGTGGCCAGCATCGCCTGCGTGGCGAAGGACCGCTCCATGAGCTTCATCGACTCGCTGACCGTGATGGGCGCGCCCGTCACGCGAGGGTCCACCCGTCGCATCGCGGCCACGAAACGGTCCATGGCGTCGGCCTCCCACACGTCCTCCGCCGGGTGCATCATCAGGGCGTACCCGGCCGAGGCGCTCGTGAAGGTGTCCCGCACCGCGGCCGGCAGCGCGCCGCGAAGGTCGGCTCGTGCTCCCTCCCGGATCGCCTCTGCAGCCTCGGCGGCGCGATCCGCGGCGAGTTCCGCGGCCCGCACCGTCCCATCGGGGCGGTCCCTCAGTGCGGCCGCGAGCGAGGCGAGGCCCTTCGCCATCGACTCGATCGCCCGGGTGTCCTCCGCGGGTGCGGAGGCAAGCGAGGCCAGCCCAGCGAGCCGATCCATGGCCCGCGCGGTCCGAGTGGCCAGCTCAGGCGTGGCGATCTGGCGAGGCCTTGGTGCGGCGGGCGGGGGTGCCGCCAGAGACCGACGCCAGAGCTCGCGCCCGGGGTCGGACTCCGCGGGCACCAGGTCGAGCACGCTCCGGCAGCGGCCGATGAGGGGTTCGTCGGCGGCCTTCGCGGCACGCGAGGCAAGCACCTGCAGGCTGTCGGTGACGCTGGCACCAAACCAGGTCGCGTTCGCTCCCTCGGCGTGCAGTCGGCGCTGCCAGGCGACGCTCTCGAGCCCATCGGCCTGCAGCCTCAGCAGGTTGCTCTCGAAGCGTGCGTGACGCCAGGCCATCCACCCGCCCCACGTCGAGGCGGCCACGGCCAAGGCGAGCAGGATCCAGTGCCTGGCGCCTGCCCGTCCACCGAGCGCATCCTGGCGGCCGTTCAGGGGCTCCTCGAACAGTCCGCGACCCGCCGGCTCTCGCTCGGCGTGACGGTCCAGCCGGAGCAGCAGGGCGGGAAGGGCCAGCAGCATGGTCACGGCGCACAGCAGCAGTCCCACGCCGCTGATCAGGCCGAGCTCCCGAAGGCCTCGCATGGGCACGAGCAGCGCCAGCAGGAAGGTGCCCGCGCTGATGGCGGCTCCGGCGAGCATGCTCGGGGCGGCCTTGCGCATCATGTGCCGCACGCTCGGCTCGGGGCCCAGATGTCGCAGCCCCTCGAGATAGCGGGCCACCATGTGAATGCCGTAGTCGAGCCCCACGCCGACCAGCACCAGCATGAAGACCACGCTGAGCAGGTTCAGCCGTCCCACCATCAGGGCGGCGGCCCCGCTGGTCATGCAGGCGGCGGCGGCGAACGCCATCACGGCAAGCAGCGGCCGCTTGATGCCGCGGAACACCACCATGAACAGCATGGCGCAAAGCGCCAGCCCCGTCACGCTCGACCACTGCATGTCCACGTTGGTGGACGCCATCTCGTCGGCCTGGAGCACCGGCTTGCCGGTGAGGCCGATCTCCACGGCGGGGTGTCGACGCTTCACCTCGTCGATCACGCGCCGGATGCCTCGCAGGGGCTCCTCGATCACCGCGAGCGAGCCGTAGTCCTTGGCGGGGCGGATCAGGATGAGCCGTAGTCGACCGCCCTCGGCCAGGAGCCAACGCTCCTCGCCGGGCGACGCCAGACTCCCGGCCGCACCTGGCATGCCGCCCATGGCGCAGCGAGCCAGCATGAACGCCTCGGCGCCCAGTCGCCTCCGCGCGTCGTCCGCCATGTCGCCGCCCTGATCGGCGAGCCGATCGAGCCGTTCGGCGGAAGC
>JBILWQ010000224.1:0-3861 GCA_044369805.1 Phycisphaerales bacterium | reverse complement strand
GCCCGCCGCAGGATCTCCACGCTGCCGCCGCTGGAGAGGTGCTGGGCGTGGTAGCGGCAGCCCACCGAGGTGTTCAGGCGGACGTCGCGCTCGAACATCAGTTCCTCCGCCACGGCAGGCCAGCCCTTCAGGCCCAGTCGCGCGGACACCACGCCATCGTTCATGACCGCGTCCTGCGTGAGCAGGGGCTCCTGGCAGTGCTGCAGGAAGGGGCGGTCGATGGATCGGCACGTGGCCAGCACCCGCCGCATCACGGCGGGGTTGGCCACGCCATCGCCGTCGTCGCTGAAGGCCACGGCGCCCGCCTTGGCCATGGCGCCCATGGGAGCCAGCCGCTCGCCCGCGCGGCCCACGGTGGCGGCGCCGACGACGAAGACCCTGGCCAGACGGGCCTCGTTCGCCTTGAGCCGCACGAAATCCACCAGGCTGGCCAGATCGAGAGCTGGCTGCGTGTTGGGCATGCAGGCGACCGTGGTGAAACCGCCCGCGATGGCTGCCTCGGCGCCGGACCTGATCGTCTCCTTGTGCTCTCCGCCTGGCTCGCGAAGGTGCACGTGCGGGTCGATCAGTCCAGGGGTCACGAGGCAGCCTTCGGCGTCGATCACGCGGACGCCCGTGGCCGGCAGCGGCGAGGCGCTGATCCGCTCCACGCGGTCACCGCGAAGCAGCACATCCGCGACCAGGTCGAGCGATCGGACGGGATCAAGGACACGCCCGCCTCGAATCAGGATGGGTTCTCGCTCGGCCATGACGCCGATGGTAACGGGCCAAAAAGCGGGCGACCCGTCGCGGGGACGGGTCGCCGGGCATTCAAGCCTGGGTCGGGACGTCAGTTGCCCGACTTGCCCGCGAACGGGCAGGCCGAGGCGCAGTCCGACTTCTTGCTGCTGACGGCGCCAGCGGAGGTGCCGGCCTTGTCGCAGCTCTTGCTGCAGTCCGACTTCTTCTCGCTGACGGCGCCAGCGGAGGTGCCGGCCTTGTCGCAGCTCTTGCTGCAGTCCGACTTCTTCTCGCTGACGGCACCAGCGGAGGTGCCGGCCTTGTCGCAGCTCTTGCTGCAGTCCTTGCTGCAGTCCGACTTCTTCTCGCCGACGGCGCCGGCCGAGGTGTTGGCCTTGTCCTTGCAGCAGCCGCTCTTGTTCTCGTTCACGGCGCCGGGGCTGGCCTTGGCCGGGGTGGCCGACTTGGTGTCGCTGGACTTGTTGTTGTTGCAAGCCGCGAGGCCGAGGACCAGACCCGCAGCAGCGATGATCGCGAAACGCTTCATGGTTCGAATCTCCACATGGAGGATCAGCTGCGGACAGTTCCTTGGGCCGACGGCAGCCGTCGCCGGCCCGACAAGTGTACCGCAGGGTCGCGCTTTGGTCGCACGCCTTCCGTACAGTTTGAAGGCCCATGTCGGGAACCCCCCCCAGCCAGGACCCCGTGTCGCCCAACGGTCCGGGAATGCCGGACCGCCGGGCCCGACTGGCCGCCCTGGCCCGCAGCATGCCCGCCTCGCCCGGGGTCTATCTCATGAAGGACGCGACCGGCGTGGTGGTCTACGTGGGGAAGGCGTCCAACCTGCCGGATCGGGTGGGCTCGTACTTCGTGCCCAGCGCCGATCTGGGGCCGCGCAAGCAGCCCATGCTGGAACTGGTGGAGACCGTGGAATGCATCCCCTGCGAGGGCGAGTGGGAAGCGCTGCTGATGGAGTCCCGGCTGGTCAAGGATCTGAAGCCAAGGTTCAACGCCAGGCTGCTCGATGACAAGACCTTTCCCTACCTGGCCGTGACCATCCGCGAGGAGTTCCCCGGCGTCTACATCACCCGCGATCCAGTCCATGAGCGGTTCCGCGGGGCCAGGCTCTTCGGTCCTTTCACCAGCGGTTCCAGCCTTCGGCAAGCCGTGCAGCTGCTGCAGCGCGTCTTCCAGTACCGCACCTGCGAACTCGACATCCGCAGCGGGGATCCGGCGCTCCAGTCCTATCGACCCTGCCTGCTCTTCAAGATCGATCAATGCACGGCTCCGTGTGCGGGGCGGGTGACCCCCGAGCGTTACCGGCAGGACATCGACCGCTTCTGCAGGTTCCTGGAGGGGCGCCGCAGCGCCATGCTGAAGGAATTGCAGACCGAGATGGACGCGGCCTCGGCTGAGCGAAAATACGAGGCCGCCGCCGTGCTTCGCGACCAGATCCGCGCCATCGAGCGGCTCGATGAACGGGAGCGTCGCGGCTTCGACGGCGAATACGACTGGCAGCCCGAGGTCACCATTTCCGCCCAGGACCCGCGTGCGGGATGCCGCAGCCTGCAGCGGGAACTGGGTCTGGAGCGCGAGGTGCGATGCGTGGAGGCGGTCGACATTGCGCACCTGGGCGGTCAGGAGACCGTGGGCAGTCTGGTGTGCTTCGTCGACGGGCGACCCTTCAAGGATCGCTATCGCCGGTTCCAGGTCCGGCAGGCTTCCAACGATGACTATGCGGCCATCCGCGAGGTGGTGTCTCGTCGCTTCCGGCAGGCGCCGGTCGAGGATGATCTGGCCCCCGACGTGCTCCTGATCGACGGCGGTCCGGGACAGTTGGCCGCGGCCCTGGAGGCCCTCGAGGCGGCGGCATGGCGACCCCTCATGGTGATCGCGCTTTCCAAACGGGAGGAACTGCTGCACCTGCCGGGCGATCCGGAGCCCCTGCGGCTCTCGCGGAATCACCGGGGTCTTCATCTCTGCCAGGCCATCCGCGACGAGGCGCACCGCTTCGCCAGGCATTACCACCACCTCCTGCAGCGCAAGCGGGTGATCCAGCCCGGGCGTCGGGAGCCGGGCGCCGGGGGTGGTGGGGGCGCCGACGGCGGAGTCCGCTAGGCTCGCCCCTTCGGAGACCCGCCGTGAATCATCGACGTCGACAGCGAGCACGACACCACGAGAGCGCCGAGCGGGATCACGGCGGTAGCCGTGGTCCGGCCATCGATCACCCTCGCGTGCCCCGCGGCGAACACGAACTGCTCGACTCGCCTGAGGCGATCCGCGCCTTTGCCGAGCATGCCCGACAGGCGGGTGTGCTGGCCTTCGACACGGAGTTCATCGGCGAGGAGAGCTTCCGGCCGCGCATCTGCCTGGTGCAGGTGGCCACCGAGGAGCGTGTGGCGCTGCTCGATCCGCTCACCGGAGCCGACCCGCGTCCCATCTACGAGGTGGTCGCGGATCCATCCGTGCTCACCCTCGTCCACGCGGGCGAACAGGACATCGGTGCCGTGCGCGATGTCGTGGGAGGCCAGGTGTCGAATGTGGTGGACACGCAGATCGCGGTCAGTCTGCTCGGCCTGCCATGGCCCAGCAGCCTTGGCGGCACGCTCGAGCAGTTCACGGGCCTCCGGTTGGGGAAGGCGCACACCTTCACCGAATGGGATCGTCGCCCGCTCACGCCCAGTCAGCTCCATTACGCGGCCGATGACGTGCGTTACCTGCCCATGGCCTGGGCCGAGATCCGGGCCGCCCTCGAGGCTCGGTGTCGCCTGGAATGGGCCATGCAGGAGAGCGCCTCGCAACTCAGTGCCGAAACCGAGTTCGATCCCGAACGGCAGATGCGACGAGCCAGCCGAGGCGAGCCCCTTCGGCCCGCCGCCACCACGCTGCTCCGCGAACTGGTGCTTCTTCGCCGTGAACTCGCCCGCGAGATGGACCAGCCGCAGCGCGTGGTGATCCCCGACAACGCGCTCATGGAACTGGTGCGTCGCAAGCCCGAGCGCGCCGATGCCGTGCGCGAGATCCGCTTCCTGCCCAAGCACGTCGCCGCGCGGCACGGCGAGCGTCTGGCGGCCTGCGTGGTCGCGGCGCGACAGATGCCGCCCACGCGCGACGAGACGGCTCGGCTCCTGGAGGACCCGG
>JBILWQ010000111.1:0-6561 GCA_044369805.1 Phycisphaerales bacterium | reverse complement strand
CGCTCACGATCGACGACCCCACCAATGCCGCGCTCTTCCCCGTGCGCGGCGAGGCGGAATGCCTGACCGCGATCCGAAGGCTGGCCTCGGGCAACCAGGTCTTCCGCAGCTGCATCGGCATGGGCTACAGCGACTGCCTGACCCCGCCGGTGATCCTTCGCAACGTCATGGAGAACCCCGGCTGGTACACGCAGTACACGCCCTATCAGGCCGAGGTCGCGCAGGGACGCCTGGAGTGCCTGCTGAACTTCCAGACCATGTGCACCGAGCTCACCGGGCTGGAGGTGGCCGGAGCCAGCCTGCTCGACGAAGGCACCGCAGCCGCCGAGGCGATGACGCTGTGCCTGGGTGCCTGCGACGGCAAGCGACGTTCGTTCTTCGTGGCCGAGGACTGTCACCCGCAGACCATCGAGGTGGTGCGAACGCGGGCGAAGGGACTCGGCGTGACGCTCGTGGTGGGCGATGCCGAGCGGACGGACTTCGCGGCCCATGATCTCTGCGGCGCTTTGCTCGCCTATCCCGGCACCGACGGCCGCGTGGTGGACTGGCGAGGCGTGATCTCGAAGGTGAAGGCCACCGGGGCGCTGGTGGCCATGGTCGCCGATCCGCTGGCCCTGACGCTGCTGACGCCTCCGGGCGAGCTTGGTGCCGATGTGGCGGTGGGCTCCATGCAGCGATTCGGCGTGCCCATGGGCTTTGGCGGCCCGCATGCCGCGTACTTCGCCACACGGAACGCGCACGTGCGCCGCATGCCGGGGCGGCTGATCGGCGTCAGCCGGGATTCGCATGGCCGTCCGGCCCTGCGGCTCTCGATCCAGACGCGAGAGCAGCACATCCGCCGCGACAAGGCCACCAGCAACATCTGCACCGCGCAGGCGCTGCTGGCGAACATGGCGGCGCTGTACGGCATCTATCACGGTCCCGACGGCCTCCGCCGCATCGCGGAGCGCGTGCATCGACTGGCCGGCACGCTGGCGACGGGTGCCGCGGCCCTGGGCCACGAGGTCCTTGCGAAGGGCTTCTTCGACACGCTGCATGTGCGCCTGAAGGGCACCGATGCCGGGAAGGTGACCGCAGCAGCCCGCGACCGTCGCATCAACCTCCGGACCTTCGCGGACGGAACCGTGGGCATTGCGCTCGATGAGACCACCCTGCCGACCGACCTGCAGGACCTGCTCGAATGCCTGGCGGCAGGCACGGGGAAGACCTCGCCTCGCGTGGCAGACCTGAAGCCCGCGAACGCCATCCCCCAGGCGCTCCGCCGCACCGGCGCGTTCATGGCGCAGGACATCTTCAATCGCTACCACAGCGAGACGGAGCTGCTCCGCTACATCTTCCACCTGCAGGGCAAGGATCTGAGCCTGGCCCACAGCATGATCCCGCTGGGCAGCTGCACCATGAAACTCAACGCCACCGTGGAGATGATCCCGGTCACCTGGCCGGAGTTCGGGCGCATGCATCCGTTCGCACCGGCCGATCAGTGGAAGGGCTACGCGGAGCTGGCCCGAACCCTGGAATCATGGCTCTGCGACGTGACCGGCTTCGCGGCCGTGAGCCTGCAGCCCAACTCGGGCAGCCAGGGCGAGTACGCCGGCCTGATGGTGATCCGTGCCTGGCACGAGAGCCGCGGGCAGGCCCACCGAGACATCTGCCTGATTCCCGAGAGTGCCCACGGCACCAATCCGGCCAGCGCCATCGTTGCGGGCATGCGCGTGGTGCCTGTGGCGTGCGATGACCAGGGCAACGTGGATCTGGATGACCTCACTCGGAAGGCCCAGGAGCACTCGGGCAACCTGGCGTGCTGCATGATCACCTATCCCAGTACCCATGGCGTGTTCGAGGACCGCGTGCGGGAACTGTGCGAGGTGGTTCATCGCCACGGTGGGCAGGTCTACATGGACGGTGCCAACATGAACGCTCAGGTCGGATTGACCCGGCCCGGCGAGATCGGCGCCGACGTCTGCCACCTGAACCTTCACAAGACCTTCTGCATCCCGCACGGCGGTGGCGGACCTGGCGTGGGGCCCATCGGCGTGGCCCGTCACCTGGCCCCGTTCCTGCCCGGACATCCGGTGATCGCTCCCGCGGGCACCGGCCCGAAGGCGATCGGTCCCGTGAGCGCGGCGCCCTACGGAAGCGCCAGCATCCTGCCTATCAGCTGGGTGTACATCTCGCTCATGGGTGCTCAGGGTCTGCAGAAGGCCACCCAGGTGGCCATTCTGAGCGCGAACTACATGGCGAAGCGGCTGGGTGGGCACTACGACGTGCTCTACACCAACGCCAACGGGCGGTGCGCGCACGAGTTCATCGTGGACTGCCGGCCCTTCGACAAGGCGGCCGACGTGAAGATCGACGACATCGCCAAGCGGCTGATGGACTTCGGCTTCCACGCGCCCACCATGAGCTGGCCCGTGCCGGGTACGCTCATGATCGAGCCCACGGAGAGCGAATCCAAGGAGGAACTGGACCGGTTCTGCGAGGCCATGATCCAGATCCGCCGCGAGATCGACGAGATCGCCGCCGGTCGCATGGACCGCAAGGACAATCCCCTGAAGAACGCGCCGCACACCGCGGAGGCGGTGGGTGCCGACGAGTGGAAGCACCCGTATCCGCGCTCGCAGGCTGCCTACCCGCTGCCCTGGGTGCGTCATCGCAAGTTCTGGCCCTCGGTGGGTCGCGTGGACAATCCGTACGGCGATCGGAATCTGGTCTGCAGCTGCGAGCCACTCAGCGCGTATCGCTGAACCGGTCCGCGGCGCACGACCCCCGGGCTTCGTATGCTCGGCTTCCTTGGGTGAAGCCGCCTCCATCACGCTGCATGGCGCCGCAGGCGAGGTGACCGGCTCTTGCACCCTGCTCCGGACGCCCCGGGGCTCCGTGATGATCGACTTCGGACTCTTCCAGGGCACGCCCCTGGAGGAGCGGCGCAACCTGCAGGCACCCGACATCGACTGGACCGCCGTGGATGCCTTGGTGGTCACGCATGCGCACGTGGATCACTGCGGCCGCCTGGGCATGCTGCCTGGTCTTGGCTGTGACGCCGACATCCTCTGCACCACCGTGACCGCGGATCTGCTGCCCCGCGTGCTCAAGAGCAGTGCCAATCTGCAGGCCATGCGGCTGGACGAATGGAAGACGGGCACCGCGCCCGTGGCCCGCGTGGTGGATCCACCCCCACCGCCCGCCACCGCTCCCCAGCGTGGCGAGATCGAGCCGCCCGTGCTCTACGGCATGCGCGACGTGGAACACGTGCTGCATCAGATCCGAGGCATGCCCTACGCCAGCTGGCGGACGGTCGCCCCCGGCCTTCGGGTGCGGCTGCACGACGCCTCGCACATCCTGGGCTCGGCCAGCGTGGAGGTGGAGTGGGACGAGGGTGACCGCAAGCGCCGCGTCGTCTTCTCCGGCGACCTGGGTCCAGATGCCGGCCCGCTCCTGAGATCACGGCCCCCGCTTCCCGACGTGGACCTTGTGGTCATGGAAAGCACGAACGGACTGCGCGACATCCCTCGTGGCACGGCCGGACCTCAGGCGCTGGGTGAGGTGCTGGCTCGTGTCGCCGCGCGAGGCGGTCGTCTGCTGGTGCCGACCTTCTCGCTGGGCCGCGCCCAGCTGGTGCACTATCGCCTGGCTGAACTGGCGAGGCAGGATCGGTTGCACGGCATGAACGTGTATGTGGACACGCCGCTTGCCGTGCGCGCCGCCGAGATGATCGGAAGGCATCCCGAATTGCTGGCCGCCGAACCTCGTCGCATGGCCGAGGCCGGACAGGATCCGATGGAGTTCGACGGCCTGCACAAGGTCTTCAACCGCCGTCACAGCCTGAAGGTGGCCGCGGGCACCTCGCCCGCCGTGATCCTGGCTGGCAGCGGATTCCTGGATGCCGGTCCGGTGCTCCACCACCTGGCCTCGCTCGTCTCCGAGGATCGTCACGCGATCCTCTTCGCAGGTCACCAGCTGCCTGGCTCGCTGGGGCACGGCATGCTTCATGGTGCGCGCGCCATCGAGCTGAAGGAAGGGGTCTTCGAGGTGAAGGCCGAGCGCGTGCACCTGGAGGGGTACAGCGGACACGCCGACCGTGGCGACCTGCTGGCCTGGCTGCGCGGTCGTGCTGGAGGCGCGCCCCGCGTGGTGCTGAACCATGGCGAGCAGCATTCGCGCGAGGCTCTTGCTTCCGTGATCCGCGGCGATCTTGGACTTCAGGTCGAGTTGCCCAACGCCAACGCCACCATCCCCATCTGAGTCACCCGGTTCGAACGGAGCCGGGTTCGATGACCACCGCATCGGGACCCTTGAACAGGATCCGCATTCCCTGCACCGTGGACTTGCACATGGATGGCGCGCCGAACACGGTTCGGCCCGTGGCGATTCCTGGCAACTCAAGCGTGGCCTCACCCGACCCACGGTGCATGGCCACCAGAAGTCGCTCTCCGCCCAGGCTCCGCTCGAAGGCCAGGGTGTCCGCGGACGTGACCAGCGGTTGCATGCGCCCGCGCCGCAGACACGGGTACGACGATCGCACGCCGGCAAGTCCGCGATACCACTCGAACATGCCGTGATCGAATCGCACGGGATCCGGGGTCGATCGACGCGAGCCATCGGGGTTGGTCGCCTCATCCGCATGGGACGCGTCGGGCCACACCATGGGCTTGCGGCAGCACGGATCGTTGGCACCCCACATGCCCGCCTCGTCGCCGTAGTAGATCATGGGCGCACCCACGCAGGTCATCTGGAGCGCGGCCACCACTCGGTGCAGTGCCCGCTCGTGCTCGTCGGGCGCCCGGGTCTGATACGCGGCATTCGAGGCCTTTGAATGCTCGAAATATCGCTGCCATTGCGCATAGGGCACGCCCCCGCGATTCACCACCTGCGAGCTCAGGCGGGCAGTGTCGTGGCTGCCGAAGAGATTCTGCTGCGCCATCGCCACATCCCATCCAAAGGTCGCGTGCAGTTCAGCGAACCGTGCCTGCAGGGTGGCTGAGTCCATGGATGCGTCGATGGCCCACGAGGCGCACAATCCCGCGAAGGGATAGTTCATCACGGCGTCGAACTCGTCCCCCTGCAGGAACGGACGCAGGGCTTCGACGCCATCGATCACCTCCGCAACGACGTAGGCCTCTGGGTTGATGGATCGCACCAGCGTGCGCCACGACTTCCAGAAGGGGTGGCGGATGCAGAACGCGACATCCAGCCGCCAGCCATCGATGCCATCGGAGGGGTCGCCATCTCCATCCGGGTCCATCCAGCGCCGAGTGATCGCGAAGATGTGGTTGCGCGGTCCTGGCGCGAGCCCCTGCTCGTCCTGGAGGAACTCCGGAAGTGACCGATGCCCGAACCAGCCCTCGTAGTCGAACGATGTGCCATGCGGCTCGTCATGCCACGACTTGACCTTGAACCAGTCGACGAACGGCGACGCGCGCTGCCGCACAAGCAGATCACGAAACGCCCAGTGCTTGGTGCCGACATGATTGAAGACGCCATCGAGGATGATGCGCATGCCACGTCGATGCACCTCACGGATCAGTTCTCTCAGCAGCATGTCAGCCGAGGTCCATGTCCAGGTGGCTGGATCGCCCGGGTCCTCCTGCGCCATGCGTTCGCGATCGCCACGAGGATCGGGCCCGAGGGTCGGATCGACATGGATGTGCGAGGAAGCGTCGTACTTGTGGGATGACGGCGCATCGAACACAGGGTTGAGATAGATCGCGTTGATCCCGAGCCGCTGGAGATGGTCGAGCGAATCAACGACACCCCGAAGGTCACCGCCATAACGGCGTCGCTGAACGTGTCGCCAGAAGCCGGCCGCGTCACGCTCCCACGGTTGGCGCTCATACCAGTCGCTGTGCCAGGGATGAACCTGCCATGGACCCGGCATGTCGTCGGGATAGGCACCCTGAAGATCCTCGATCCGAGGATCGTTGGAGGGATCGCCGTTTCGGAATCGTTCAGGAAAGATCTGGTACCAGATCGCGTCAGCTGCCCATGAGGGCGGCTTATCAAACGATGGCATTTTTATTCCCGTCCTAGAACTACTCGTCGATCTTGATCTGACTTGGCTTTAGGCCCATCGAAGCCAGGATGCCTTCAAATTGCTCTATCGAATAGAAGGAAATCGTGAGCTTCCCAGTATTCGGCTTTCGACCGGTTGAAATCCTGACCTCAGTCCCAAGGACTTGGCTGATCTTCTTTTCGAGCCCATCAATGTGGGCCTTGCGTCGATCCGTCTGAGTTCCACGTGGAACATCGATCGACGAACGGTTGAGCCTTTGAACCTCCTGCTCAAGGGCTCTCACGGACCAGTCCCCACGAGCAGCAGATTCGGCCAAAGTTCCTCTAGTCTTGGTGTTCTGAATCCCCATCAACGCCTTCGCGTGACCTTGGGAAAGAACACCCTTCCGAACAAGCTCAGTTGAGACTGGATCCAACTCTGCCAAACGGAGGAGGTTGGTCACAGTGGTCCGATCCAAGCCGACTCGCTCGGCTAATGCCTCATGCGTCAAACGGAATTCCGATGCCAATCGCTGCAGGGCGAGTGAGCGATCGATCGGGTTGAGATCGGCT
>JBILWQ010000185.1:0-4618 GCA_044369805.1 Phycisphaerales bacterium | reverse complement strand
ACCCGAGTCTTGATCCGTTGCTTGCATGACGATGGCTGGGATTGAGCGCCACCCCAATTCCTTTGAAGCCCGCCATCGACGCTCGCCTGCAATCAATTCAAATTGGCCAGACGAACCAATCACCGGTCGAACGACGATTGGCTGCAGTAGGCCTGATGATCGAATCGACTCAGCCAACTCGCGAATCGATTTAGGTTCGAAGTCTCGCCTTGGTTGCCTGGTATTAGGCACAATTGAATCAACGGAGACATCGAGAATTCTCCGATGTGCCGGCTCATGAATGGGGGCCTCTGTTGACTCGATGATCGCCGTCTTTGACTGAACCGGCTCAACAACCGCCTTCACTGCAACCGGCGCCTTGACAGGAATCAGTCTTCCTAGGCCTCGGCCAAGTTTCGGCTGAGGACTTTGCCCAGCCTGATCGCTCTTTGCCTCTTGCATCAGATCCACCTCCTTGTGGAGCCGCAATCGTAACAAGTGTCCGTCGCGATAAGGAACTAGTTCCACGTGGAACAATTTGTAATAGTGCGGTTCTAGGACGTTGCATCCAGAAGGTGGGTCGGCGCGAACTCGACTGCTCAACCAAAGGAGCATTCATGTTCTGCAAGCCGTGCCTCATCGCAATCGTCGCTCTCGGATCCATCTCCCTCTTTGCCGCCATGGCGCCCGAGGCCCAGGCCACTGCCGCTCAGGCGGTCGCGCCCTCGACGACCTGGAACGTCGATGACGTGCACTCCATGGCGCTCTTCCGGGTGCAGCACAACAAGGCTGGCATGTTCTGGGGTCGCTTCGACGATGTCGATGGCACAGTCACCACCTCGGGCGATGGACCCGATGCGCTGGCCTTCGACATCAGCATCAACGTTGAGAGTGTCTCGAGCGGCAACGACAAGCTCAACGCGCACCTGAAGAGCCCTGACTTCTTCGACGCCAAGACCTTCCCGGCCATGACCTTCAAGAGCACCAAGGCTGTTCGCGGTTCCGACGGCATGTGGGATGTCGCTGGCGATCTCACCATGCACGGCGTGACCAAGCCCATCACCGCGAAGGTGGAGATGGTCGGCATGTCGGACGGTCGTCGTGGCAAGGTGGCTGGATTCGAGGCCACCTTCACGGTCGACCGTTCCGAGTTCGGGATGAGCTATGGCGTGGAGCAGGGTGGTATCGGCAAGGATGTCCGCGTGATCGTGGGCCTCGAGGTCAACGTCGCGTCGAAGTGACGCGGCATCTTCCTCGATGGAGGAACGACTCTTCCTGACCGGTGTCCTGGCGCCTGCCTGCTGCGCAGCGGCGCTTGTCATCGCTGCGCTTCGTCACCGCACGCGGTGGATGGGCCTCTGGCTGGCCGTGGCTCTCTCCATCAGTTCATTCGGCCAGCAGGGCGGGCTGACATGGCCTCGACCCGGCGAGTGGACATGGCTCGCACTGGCCCTGGTCGCGGTGTCGGTCTGCGCCGCGGCCGGCGGACATGATGCTGGCTCGCGGATGGCTCGTGGCATCGTCTGCTCGCTCGCGGCATGCATGGGCTGCCTGCTGCTTCCACTGCCTGGATGGACGGATGCGGTCCCGAGACTGGCTCTCACGGCCACCGCAGCGGCGTGCGCGGCGTGCCTGCTCCCGCTCGGCATGCACCGCGGTGGTTTCTCCATCTGGACGTGCTGGAGCACCGCGATCGCGGCGCCAAGCGTGGTCGCGCTTTCGTGCGGTTTCGCCAAGCTGGCGGTGGCTCTTGGGGCCGTGAGCGCCACCTGCGGCACCCTGGCTGCCCTGGCGATTATCACGCGGCACGCATGGCCCGCGGGCATGTCGGGATCCATCGTGATCGCGCTGACCTGCGTGCTGGGTGCGGCCGTGGCACATGCCTTCGACTCGCTGGACACGCCTGGCTGGGTGTTCGTGGTGTCCGGTGCGGCACCCCTGGGTGCATGGCTTGGCGAGGCGCCTCCATTCAGGCGCACAGCCCTCGCGTCCGCACTGGCGCGCCTGGTCGGCGTCGGCATCATCGCGGGCCTGGCCACCTGGGCCGTGGCCCCTCGGCTGGCTTCGGACGGGGAGTCCGACGCGTACGCTCTCGCCGGTGTCCTGTCATCGATCCAGGTCGAGCCGCACTCGTCGCACTGACGCCTGCCGCTGGCTTGTTTCACTGTGTGCTCTGTCGCTGGGCGCATGCTTCCCGCGACCACTGGACGTGAAGGTGAGCGATGCGGACACGGGGTTGCCTGTCGAGGGCGTGGCCATGCATCGGCATGCCATCTCGCTGCTCTCCCTGCTCCCGTCGAGGCAGCAACCTGTTCGCTCATCGGTGGATGGCTCGGCACGGGTGTGGGTGCCTGCACTCAACACGAACATCACCATGCTCCGCCCCGGTTACGAGCCGGCCAGCCTGGCCGTGTACCGCAAGACACCTCCCGCCTCCATGCGGGACAACCAGGAGCGTGTGCGCCTGAGTTTCGATGAGCTCGAGGAAGGCATCGTGGTGCCCATGCGATTGAAGCCCGTGACGCTGACGCCCATCGAGGTGCGTGTGTCGGATCAGCGGACGGGTGGTTTGGTGCCCGAGGTCGAGGTGCTTGCGGGCACCTTCCTGTTCCTGCCGGCACCTGGCCTTGAGGAGGGGTGGGGGTTTCCCGATCTGCAACGAGCGATCCCCGATGACCGCGGTGCCGCGAGGCTGAGCCTCGTGTCCGGGTTCCGCAACCGGATCACGGCCCGAGCGGCGGGCTGGACCGAGGCCCATGCTGATCTTCGTGAGGTGCCCGCGGAAACCGTCTCCCTGAAACTCCGGCCACTCCAGTGGAAGCCGGTGCAATTCGAGGTGCTGGACGAGAAGCGGGGCACGCCCGTGCCAGGGGCCTGGGTCTCGCTGGAGGAACCTCGCAGGGGCCTTCCGCCGGATCCCAACACTTTCGCGGGCCTGACCGATGCGAGCGGTCTGACCCCCATGCTTCTCCTTCCCGACCGTGTTCCACTGGTCATCCACATCGAGGCAGCCGGGCATCGCGAACGACGTGAGGCCCTGGATTGGTCGAGTCTCGGCGAGGGGGATATCCGGACCGTCTGGATCCGTCGCAAGGGATGGTTCGAGTAGCCCGCGGGCGGGCCCGGGCATTCGGGAAGGGACGGGATTCGATTGGCACCGGACCGGACCGGAAGTATGTTGGCGAGCATGTCTCAGACGGCCCATGGCTGCAAGGGAAGCGAGTGCGAGACCCACGGCATCCGCGTGATGGTCGAGCCGCGGTACCTGCCCTCGCACAGCGACCCCGCGACGGGGCGCTATCTCTTCAACTATCGCATCGAGATCGTGAACAACGGCACCGAGCGCGTGCGACTGCGCAGCCGACGCTGGGTGATCGTCGATGCCGACGGTGAGCGTCACGAGGTGCAGGGCATGGGTGTGGTCGGACACAACCCCGTGATCGGTCCCGGCGAGAAGTTCGAGTACAGCAGCTTCGCGCCTCTTCAGACGCAGTGGGGCACCATGGAGGGTGCCTACATGATGCAGCGCGACGATGGCAGCGCCTTCGAGGTGGCCATCAGCCGCTTCTACCTGGTCGGGCCGCATCAGTGAACGTGGCCGCAACGGGACGGCCGCGGACCGTGGCCGTGATCGGCGCCACTGGCGCCGTGGGACGCGAGGCGCTCGAGCGACTGCACAGACGGAAGTTTCCCGTGGGCGAACTGCGGGCGATCGCCAGCCATCGAAGTGCCGGTGGCACGCTGCCCTTCGCGGGCGGTCACGTGACGGTGCAGGCCCTTGAGGAGAGCGCCATCCGGGGCGTGGAGGTCGCCATCCTCGCGGCCGACGCCGCGACCAGCCGCGAGTGGGCGCCGCGCCTGGAGGAGGCCGGAGCCGTGGTGGTCGACAACAGCAGTGCCTTTCGCATGGATCCACGGGTGCCGCTGGTGGTGCCGGAGATCAATGGCACGGAACTGGAGAGAGGGCCATCGCTGGTCGCGAACCCCAACTGCACCACCATCATCTCCCTCATGGCCGCAGCCCCGCTGCATCGCTCGTTCGGTCTGCGTCGCATCATGGCATGTAGCTACCAGGCGGTGAGTGGCGCCGGCTTGCCCGCGATGCAGGAACTGGAAGGACAGGCGCGGCAGTGGGCTGCAGGGGAGCAGGTGCAGACGAAGGTGTTCAAGCGGCCGACGTTCTTCAACGTGTTTCCACATGACAGTGCATTGCTCCCTGATGGCAGCAACGAGGAGGAGACCAAGCTGGTGAAGGAAAGCCGACGCATCCTCGGCTTGCCCGAGTTGCGCGTGAGCGTGACCTGCGTGCGCGTGCCGGTGCGAAGGGCACATGCAGTGGCGTTGCATCTGGAGTTCGAGCGTCCGGTGGATCCTGAGGCCGCTCGCGAGGTGCTGTCGCGGGCCGCGGGCGTTCGGCTGGTTGATGAGCGGGCTGGAGCGCCGGCCGACCCGCTGATGGCCGCCGAGGGTGATGCAGTGCTGGTGTCGCGCATCCGCCGAGACTTCGGGGCGCCCGAGGGTCACGGCCTTGCTCTCTGGACGGTCGGGGATCAGTTGCTGAAGGGCGCGGCCCTGAATGCGATCCAGATCGCGGAAGGGCTGCTGAGGGACGGGCCTACTTATCGGCCAGCTCCGCTGA
>JBILWQ010000034.1:0-11288 GCA_044369805.1 Phycisphaerales bacterium | reverse complement strand
CGGAGGGCACCACGCCTCCGGTGGTCCGAGAGATCCTCCGGAGTCGACCCCAGGCTCGTTACCCCGTCACGGACCATTCGGGGCGATGCGTTGGCCTTGTCACGGCCCTCGACCTTCTGGCCGATCCCGAGGCGCCGCCAGCCGAGGTGGCCCGTCCCGCGGTGGTGGTGGCGCCAACGACGCCAGCCCTGGAGGTGCTCCGGTCGCTGCGTCAGGGGGGGGTCTCGCTGGCCGTGGTGGCCGAGGGTGAGCGACCTGTGGGTGTGATCGGACTCAGGGACCTGCTGGAACCTGTGGTGGGCAGCCTTCCCGGCTGGTGAGATGGGGGGTCGGGCTGGACTTGGGGTGATTCCGTGCGAGAATGTCCTCTGAGGGCATACGTCTCGGCCGCCGCCCCGTATCTGGCTCCAGGAGAGCACTCATGCGATCGACCTCCATCCCGGCCGCCATCGTCGCAAGCCTGTGTCTGGGTGTCGCGGCCACCGCATCGGACGCGAATCCACGACGGCAGGCCTACGAGCGGTCTGCGGGCGACCTGGAAGGCCTGGTCTCGCAGGCGCGTGCGGGCCGCATCACGCCCGAGCAGTTGCGTCAGCGGCGGCGCAGGCTTGAGGTCCGACTGGCCGGTGAGCTTGCCGTGTCACCCATGGATCTGAAGCCGGGTGACCTGCGCGAGATCAGCGTGGCCCGCGCGGAGATGAATCAGGTGATCATCCACAGTCAGGAATTCGAGTTCTTCGGGCCGGTCGACCGCCCGGAGTGGGGCTGGTATCCCAGCCGGCTCGGCGTCTCCACGGGATCCACCCTCGAGGTCGACCCCCAGGGCCGGGCCTCCTACAACGTCCTCCGCTGAAGCGGGTTGGGACAGGCCGGATTCGGCTATACTCCGCCCCCTCGCGCGCCAGTAGCTCAGCTGGCTAGAGCACACCCCTGATAAGGGTGAGGTCGATGGTTCGAGTCCATTCTGGCGCACTGCATGGCCGCCCCAAGACGGGCGGCCATGCCGCTTTTGGAGGGCGGCCCAGCGTGGGGGCGGACGTCGCGTCCGGCACTGGCTATCCTTGCTGCCCCGCGCGGAGGACCGTCGCGGGTCCAACCCACGAGGACCGCCATGCGACGAGCCAAGATCTCCATCATCGGTGCCGGAAACGTCGGAGCCACGTGCGCCCACTGGGCCGCCGCCAAGGAGCTTGGCGACATCGTGCTGCTGGACATCCAGAACAGGGAGAAGCCCGAGCTGCACATGCCCCGCGGCAAGGCCCTGGACCTGGCCTGCTGCGGTCCGATCGAGCGCTTCGACTCGCGCATCACCGGCACCTTCGACTACGCCGACATCGCCGGCAGCGACGTGGTGGTGGTGACCGCGGGCATGCCCCGCAAGCCGGGCATGAGCCGCGACGACCTGATCCAGGTCAACGTGAACATCGTCAAGAACGTCTGCGAGCAGATCCGCAAGCACGCCCCGGAGTCGATCGTCATCGTGGTCTCGAACCCGCTCGATGCCATGGTGTACACCGCCTGGAAGGTCACCGGGTTCCCGACGAACCGGGTCATCGGCCAGGCTGGAGCGCTGGATGTGGCCCGCTTCCGGGCCTTCATCGCCATGGAACTTGGCGTGAGCGTCGAGGACATCTCGGCGCTGCTGCTCGGGGGCCATGGCGACGACATGGTGCCGCTGCCCCGATTGACCAGCGTGCATGGCATTCCGCTGACCGACCTGATGAGCCCCGAGAAGATCGCGGCCTGCGTGGAGCGGGCCAAGGTGGGCGGCGGCGAGATCGTGAAGCTGATGGGCACCAGCGCCTACTACGCGCCCGCCAGCGGCACGATCCAGATGGTGGAAGCCATCGTGAAGGACAAGAAGCGGATCATCCCCTCGGCCGCCTACTGCGAGAACGAGTTTGGCGTTGCTCCGGGTGCCAAGGGCAAGGGTTACTTCGTCGGGGTTCCAGCCCTGCTGGGTGCCAAGGGCGTGGAACGGATCGTCACGTTCAGCATGACCCCCGACGAGCGCAAGTTGATGGACGAGTCGATCAGCCACGTCAAGGACCTGGTTGGCGCCGTCCAGAAGATCTTCCCGGATCTGGCCTGACCCACCGGAACCGTGAAGGGAACGAGAGCGGCCGGCCTGCAGGCGGCCGTTTTCTCGTTTTTGGGGGACGGATCGGCCGATGACACCAGGATGAGCCGTACCGCGCCACTGTTCCGCATCGACCCTGGCTGGCTGTTCACGCTGGCGGGTCTTGCGGTCATGGTTTCGGCGGCGCTGCTCCCTGCGGAGCGGGACCTGCACGACCTTCGGCAGCAACTGGCGGCGATCGAGTTCCGCGAGGCTCGCAATTCGGAACGCCTGGCCGCCTATGACCGCTTCCTGAAGGATCTCTCCGACCGGGACCCGGTGCTGCTCCGGCGGCTCGCGGCCAGCCAGCTCAACCTGATGCCCGAGGGTCAGGAGCCGCTGCTCATGGCCACGAGCATCGAGCACACGGTCAGCGACTGGATCGAGGCGACGGTGCCCGAGTCGGCGTTCGAGCCCGCGCTTCCGCCTGACACGCTGCTGAGCAGGCTTGCCGATGGTGAGCGGCGCCTGTGGCTGATGGGGGGGGGCGCCATGGTGGTCTTCCTCGGTCTGGTCATGGGTTTCGCGGTCTCGCCGCGACCGGAAATGACTCCCCGGACCTCGCCCGCGGGTTCGTGGCCTCCCCGCGGACCGGCCGAGCCCGTGGTCGAATCGGGGGCTGAACTCGAGTCGGCCGAGGCCATGCCTGCGGAGCCCTTCGAGTGGCCGGAGCCCACGCCGGCGTTCGAGGTGCCCTCGGGCGACTCCGGTCCCACGGTCGATGCGGCGTCGCTGCACTTGGGTGACGATCTGCACGATGCGTCCACCCTCGAGGTGGAGCAGGATGCCTGGATGCGCGACCACGGATCCGACTGACCGCTGGAAAAAGGGCAGGATCATCCGGGAGGCGACCCACGCGCCGGTACGGTGGCGACATGCCACGAGAGCCATCCGAGATTCCACGCGCGGAGTGGATGCTGGCCGCCGCCGATGGCGTGGGTCCCGTGGAGGGGCGGCGACTCCTCGATGCCATCGGCACCGCCGACGGGGTTGTGGGAGCCTCTCGGGCCGATCTGGCGGCGGTGCTTGGGGAGGTTGCGGGTGCTCGAGTGCATGCGGCCCTGGGTGCGTTGGATCTGGATCGGGAACTTCGCCGCATGGAGCAGCTGGGCGTTCGTGGCCTGCTGCCCGGAGATCCGGACTGGCCCCCGCTCCTTGCCGCGATCCATGGAGCACCGCTTGGGCTGTGGGTCCGGGGTTCCTTCGTGGACGCGGATCGCTTCTCCGTGGCCGTGGTGGGGAGCAGGGCCTGCTCCGCGTACGGTCTCGAGCAGGCGGATCGGCTGGCGGGCTGGCTGGCGGAGCAGGGGTTCACGATCGTCTCGGGCGGTGCCCGGGGCATCGATGCGGCGGCCCATCGGTCGGCCCTCAGGCACTCGGGTCGAACGGTGGCGGTGCTGGCGGGCGGGTTGGGTTGCCCGTATCCGCCCGAGCATGAGCCGCTCTATCGGGAGATCGTCGAGGCGGGCGGGTGCGTGTGCAGTGAATTTCCCTGCGATCACCCCAGTCGGCCGGGACTCTTCCCTCGCCGCAATCGCATCATCAGTGGTCTCGCCATCGGCACGCTCCTGGTCGAGGCCCGACACGATTCCGGAGCGCTCATCACCGGTCGAATGGCCGCCGAGGAGCATGGCCGCGAGGTGATGGCTGTGCCGGGTCGCGTCGATGGACCCTGGAGCGCGGGCTGTCACCGGGCCATCCGCGAGGGCTGGGCCTCGCTCGTGACCTGCGTGAGTGAGGTGACCGAGCAACTTCGGGCGTCGCCGCTGCTGGTGGCCGCCGCCGTGCGATCCGGAGGTGCTGGGTCGGGACCCAGTCACACTCCGGTTCAGGAGGCGGTGCTGGAGGCGATCCGGCAGACGGGCCACCTGGAGATCGATCGTCTGGCCGAGGCCTCGGGGCTGGGTGTGGCGGAGATCCTGGCCGCAGTCACCATGCTCGAGTTGTCGGGGGTCCGGCTCCGCTGAGCGTGGCGATCAGTTCCAGCCGAAGGCGTAGAAGAGCGCGCTGAAGATCAGGTCCGCGATCACCACCATCACCACGGTCTGCACCACCGTGTCGGTGGTGGCCTTGCCCACGCCCGCGGCCCCGCCCGTGACACGAAGGCCATTGTGGCAGGCGATGAGTCCCAGGATGGTGCCGAAGACGCCAGCCTTGAAGAGACCGGTGACGAAGTCGCTCAGCGAGAGCTGGTCGATCGTGTTGTTCTTGTAGAGCTCGGAGGGGATGTCCAGGAAGAACACGCCGGTCACGCCGCCCATGATCACGCTGGTCAGGTCGCCGATCACCGCGAGCAGCACCAGGCTGAGGGTGGTGGCCAGCACCCGGGGCACCACCAGGAAGCGGATCGGATCCAGGGCCATGCTCTCCAGGGCCTCGATCTCCTCGCCAACCACCATGGTGCCGATCTCGGCGGCGATGCTGGCCCCGGCGAATCCGGTCAGGACGATGGCGGCCACCAGCGGTCCGAGTTCCCGGAAGACGGCGACCGCGATCAGGTTGGCCACCTTGTCCGTCTGACCGAAGTCGGAGAGGCTCGGCGAGGTCTGCAGAGCCAGGATGATGCCGATGCAGCCGGAGACCAGCATCACGATGGAGATGCTGCGCACGCCCACCCGAACCATCTGGGCGATGGCCGCAGGCATGCCGAACCTGACCTGCCGGAGCAGCACGGTCCGGTGAAGCCAACGGAGCACGAGGCCGCCCAGCAGCGTGATCGACCCCACCAGCTCGAGCGTGGCCAGGCATCCATCCGCCCAGCGATTCAGGACGGCTCGGGAGGCGGGAAAGGCGCGCGCCATGGGGGGGGTCAGGACGCCAGCGCCTTCTCGCGGCTCTCGAAGAGCGAGAACACCGTGTTCAGACGGGCGATCTCAAGGATGCTCCGCACCCTCGGCGTGAGCGCGCACAGGGCAAGCGTGATGTTGCCCTTGCGCGAATTCTGCAACGCCTCCACCAGCGTGGCCAGACCGGAGCTGTCCATGTACGAGACGGCCGACAGGTCAAGCACCAGCCGGGCCGGTGCGGCCTTCATGGCATCACCGATGGCCTTGCGGAGGAGGGGTGACTTGGCCATGTCCACGTCGCCCTTGGGGGTGAGCACGGTGGAATCGCCGATCCGCTCCGAAGCGATCTCGAGCATCGGGCCTGACTGCATGCATGGGATGGTAATGGCAGGGGGGCGGGCGTGCCACCGGTCAGGCGGCGGCTCGCTTCTCGAGGATCACCCGCATGCCGCCGTCCTCGCGAGGCGTGTGCTCGTAGCGGTCCACCAGCGTTCGCATGAGGTGCATGCCCAAGCCACCGGGTCGGATGTCATCGAGTTCACGGCCCCGCAGCATCGCGGGGTCCACGGTGCGGGCCCGGTCCTCGATCACCGCCCGGAGGCCCTCGGCGGACTCGAGGGGTTCAAGCCTGATCCAGATCATGCCGTCGTCCCGACCCTCGTAGCCGTGGCGGATCACGTTGGTCAGGGTCTCGTCCATGGCCAGGGCAAAGTGGCAGCATGCGATGTCGTCGAGACCACATCGCTGCGCCAGGTCCATGGTCACGGAACGGACCGAGGCGAGGAGCTCGGGTCGGCTGAGGATCTGCAGGCTGACGGGGGATGGGGCTGTCACGACACTCATGGCGTGCCTTCCTGGGTGATCAGGCCCTGCTCGATGCACCAGGTGTGCCAGCGAGCGATGGCCTTGTCGCGCTGTTCGGGCGGGTCCGACCAATCGTAGCCGCGTGTGGTGCCCGTGCGCTCCACCAGGGCCCGTTGCGCCTGCTGCCGGACCAGGGGATCGCTGCTGGCCAGCGACGGCAGCAGACCGGGCACCGCGTCCCGGCGGTGCTCCAAGGATGCGATCGCCTCGATGCGCTCGCTGGGCTCGGGGCTCTGCAGCGAGGGCCGCGAGCAGGCCGTGATGGAGAGGGAAATGGCGATCCAACGGAACCTCATCAAGCCTGTACCATCGACCGTTCACGGATGCTCGCATGACTCCCGCCAGCCACGCCACGCCCGAGACCATCCTGGTGCTGGATTTCGGCAGCCAGTACGCGCAGCTGATCGCGCGGAGGGTCCGGGAAGCCGGTGCCTTCAGCCTGCTGGTGTCTCCAGGAGAGAGCCTCGAGCGGCTCCGGGCCATGAACCCCAAGGGCATCATTCTCAGCGGGGGGCCGGCGAGCGTGACCGACCGCGGCGCGCCAACCTGCGACAGGGGCATCCTGGAACTGGGCGTGCCCGTGCTGGGCATCTGCTACGGCATGCAGCTCGGCTGCAGCCTGCTGGGGAGCTCGGTCGGCAAGGCCCCAGCACGCGAGTACGGTCGCACGCGGCTGGACGTGAAGCGGGGCGATGGACTGATGAAGAGCATCGCCAGCCCCACCACGGTGTGGATGAGCCACGGCGATCAGGTGAACGAGCTCTCGAAGGATTTCGAGATCCTGGCCAGCACCCCCAGCTGTCCGTACGCCGCCGTCAAGCACCGCAGCCGCGACTTCTGGGGCGTGCAGTTCCATCCCGAGGTCACCCACACGCCATGCGGCGAGGACATCCTGCGGAACTTCCTTCAGGAGGCCTGCGGCTGCACGGGGACCTGGGCCATGGCGGACTTCATGGAGAGCGAGGTGAAGCGGGTTCGCGCCCAGGTGGGCAAGGATCGCGTGATCTGCGGGCTCTCCGGCGGCGTGGACAGCGCCGTGGCCGCGGCCCTGATCGCCCGGGCGGTCCACAAGCAGCTCACCTGCATCTTCGTGGACAACGGCCTGCTTCGGAAGAACGAGCGTGAACTGGTCGAGAGCGCCTTCCGGAACCACTTCGACGCCGAGCTGCGCGTGGTCGACGCGAGCGACGCGTTCCTGGCGGACCTGAAGGGCGTCGAGGAGCCGCAGGAGAAGCGGAAACGGATCGGCCACCGCTTCATCGAGGTGTTCAAGGAGGCCGCCAAGGGCGTGGGACCGGGCGTGAAGTTCCTGGCGCAGGGCACGCTGTACCCGGACCGCATCGAGAGCGGCCAGAGCCATGCGGGCACGGCCGCCAACATCAAGCTGCACCACAACGTGGGAGGCCTTCCGGAGGACCTCGGCTTCGAGCTGGTGGAGCCGCTGCGTGACCTGTTCAAGGATGAGGTGCGGCGTCTGGGCGAGGTGCTCGGCTTGCCCCCTTCGCTGGTGTGGCGACATCCGTTCCCGGGGCCAGGGCTTGCGGTGCGCATCATCGGCGAGGTCACCCGCGAGCGGCTGGCGCTGCTGCGCGAGTGCGACCACATCCTGCTGGAGGAGATCCAGTCGGCGAACCTGTACCGCAGCACCAGCCAGGTCTTCGCGGTGCTGCTGCCGATCCGCAGCGTCGGCGTCATGGGCGATGGCCGAACCTACGACAGCGTGGTGGGCCTGAGAGCCGTGGAGACGACCGACTTCATGACCGCGGACTTCTGCCGCCTGCCGTGGGACGTGCTGGCCCGGGTGAGCAGTCGCATCGTGAACGAGGTTCGCGGCGTGAGCCGGGTGGTCTACGACGTGACCACCAAGCCGCCAGCGACCATCGAGTGGGAGTGAGCGGACCGGTTGGAGGGTGTGCGTGGCCGGGGTAGGCTGCGACGCATGTACGACGTGATCGGCGACGTGCACGGCCATGCCGAGGAGCTCGTGGAGCTGCTCGAGTGCATGGGCTATCGCCGCCATGGGGGTGCCTTTCGGCACGCCGAGCGGTCCGTGATCTTCCTCGGCGACTGGATCGACCGCGGGCCGCAGATCCGACAGACCCTGCAGGTTGTCCGGGAGATGGTGGAGGGCGGGTCGGCACGGGCGGTGCTTGGCAATCACGAGACCAATGCGCTGGCCTTCGCCACGCCACGTTCCGCATCGACCGTGCCGCGCAGTCCGCAGGATTGGTGTCGACCTCGCTCGGAGCGGAACGCGTCGATCCATGTGCAGACCCTTCGACAGATCCCTGCGTCGGATTGGGCGGACTGGCTGGACTGGTTCCGCTCGATCCCCTGGTGGATCGATCTGGGCGGCCTTCGTTGCGTGCATGCCTGCTGGGACGACGGAGCCATGGCGACCCTCGAACGGGCCTTTGGAACCCGGTGGGAGGCGACGCCCGACGTGATCCGCGCGGTGCATCACCGGGGCTCGGCCGAGGCCGAGGCCTTCGAGCTGATACTGAAGGGACGGGAGGTGACGCTGCCCGCCGGCGTGACGCTGCCGGATCCCGAGGGACACGCCCGCCGGGCGATCCGGGCGAGGTGGTTCGAGCCTGCAGATGGCCGGACCTACGCCGACTTTTCGCTGCCAGCCCGGGAGGGCGTGCCCAGCGAGCCGCTTCCCGGCGACTTCGTGGCCTCGTGGACGCACTATCCGGTGATCGCCCCGCCGGTGATCGTGGGGCACTACTGGCTTCCGCCGACAGCGCAGCCAGCGCCCCTGGCGGCCAACGTGGCCTGCGTGGACTATTCGGTCGCCCGTGGCGGGCGCCTGGCGGCGTATCGGTGGGATGGCGAGCGTTCACTCTCCGCCGATCGGTTCGTCACGGTCCCGGCGAGGGGAAACCTGAGGCATCCGGCCGATAGCATTCGGGCATGACGCCTGCAACGGTCTCTCGACCCACCGCCTCCGACCCCACCACGCCGCCCGTGGTCCTCCGACCCGAGGCGATGCGGGCGATCGAGGCCTTGCTGGAGGCGGCCGATGAAGGCACGCGAGACATCACGGCCGCACGCCCGGCCCGGGAGGGGGGAAAGGAAACCCTGCAGGCATGGCTTGAGCGGGCCAAGGTGGTCCGCGGCCGAGCGGGCTACTTCCCGTACCTGGGCAGCGGGCGTGGCCGAGGTCCGCTCGTCGAGCTGCTTGATGGCAGCGTGAAGTGGGACCTGATCAACGGCATCGGCGTGCACATGTTCGGTCACGGTGACCGCGAGGTGATGCGTGCCTCGTTGCAGGCGGCGATGGGCGACAGCGTGATGCAGGGCAACCTGCAGTACAACGCCGACAGCGTGGCCTTCGCGGAGTTCCTGGCGGCCGAGGCCGCGAAGCACAGCGCCATGAGGCACTGTTTCGTGACCAACTCGGGCTGCATGGCCAACGAGTCGGCCCTGAAGATCTGCATGCAGAAGCGGAGTGGCGCGCCGCGCGTGCTCGCCTTCAGCGACTGCTTCATGGGCCGCAGCATCACCATGAGCCAGATCGGCGACGAGCCGGGCTACCGCCAGGGGGTTGCGCTGAGCACGCTGGTGGACTACATCCCGTTCTACGAGCCCGAGATGGGGGCCCGCAGCATCGAGATGAGCGTGTGGCACCTGAAGGAGGCCCTTCGCCGCTGGCCGGGCCAGCATGCCTGCTTCGTGTTCGAGCTGGTGCAGGGCGAGGGTGGCTTCAAGACCGCCCCCCGGGAGTTCCATGTGGCGCTCATGCAGGTCTGCCGCGAGGCGGGCGTGCCCATCTGGGATGACGAGGTGCAGACCTTCGGGCGGACCACGAGCATGTTCGCCTTCGAGGCGCTCCAGCTGGGCGAATACATCGACGTGGTCACCGTGGGCAAGCTGAGTCAGGCCTGCGCCTGCCTGTACACCGAGGCGATGAATCCGAAGCCGGGCCTGCTCGCCGGCACCTTCAGCGCCAGCGTCTCCGCGTTCCACACCGGCCTGAGCATTCTCAGGCGCCTGCAGTCGGGCGGTTATTACGGACCCGAGGGTCGCATCGCGAAGCTGCACGCCGCGTTCCGCACGCACGCCGAGGCGCTGGTGAAGAGGCGCCCGGAATGGTTTCCGCCGGCAAGGCTGCCGCTGGGCCGCGAAAGCCGGCAGTTCGTGGGCGGCACCGGCGGCATGATGCGCCTGACCCCGTTCGGCGGCGACAAGGACCGCATCGGCCGGCTGCTGCAGAACCTCTTCGAGGATGGCGTGATCGCCTTCTCCTGCGGTCACGGGCCGTACCACCTGCGTTTCCTGCCGCCGATCGGCGTGATGCAGCCGGAGCAGTTCGGCCCGGTGTTCGAGATCCTGGAGAAGAGCATGGCCCGCACGGCCTGAAGAGAGACGACCCATGTTCCTGATCCGACAGGCGATGCCCGATGACCAGGCCACGCTGCTCAAGCTGGCGAAGATGGTGCACTTCCTGAACCTGCCCGCCGATCGCGACCTGATCGCGGCCAAGATCGCCCGCAGTCGCCGCAGTTTCGAGGGCCAGGAGGCCAGCGAGCGCGAGCGCGAGTACATGTTCGTGCTCGAGGATCACGACACGGGAAGCGTGGTGGGCACCTGCTGCGTCATCGGGCGCGTGGGCTGGCCCGGCTGGCCGCACGTGTTCCTGCAGGTGCGCCGCCGCGAGTTCTGGAGCAAGGACCTGCAGCAGGGCATGAGCCATGTCACGCTGGAGTTCGGCACCGAGGAGACGGGCTTCAGCGAGGTGGGTGGGCTCATCCTGGCGCCGGGCTACCGCGGGCACCGCGAGCGGCTGGGCTCCATGCTGTCGCTGGTGCGCTTCCACTTCATGGGCTTGCATCGCGAGCGGTTCCACAAGCGGGTGCTCGCCGAGCTCATGGGGCCGGTCACCCCGGACAGCCGGACGCTGCTGTGGGAGTATCTGGGTCGCCGCTTCATCAACCTGAGCTACCAGGAGGCGGATCTCTTCTGTCAGCACAGCAAGGAGTTCATGACCAGCCTGTGGCCGCGGGGCGAGATCCACGCGAGCATCCTGCCCCCGGACGCGCGGGCGCTCATCGGCAAGGTGGGCGAGGAGACGATCCCTGCCAAGGTGCTGCTGGAGCGGCAGGGCTTCAAGCCCACGGATCACGTGGATCCATTCGACGGCGGACCCTACTTCGCGGCGCAACGGGACGAGATCCCGCTGGTGAAGGCGACGCGGAGAGTCCGTTTCGTGGGCGTGGCGGGCAAGGGCCTGAAGCAGGTCGCGTTCGTCAGTCATCAGTCGAAGGAGCATGGCTTCCGGGCGGTGCGGTGCGCGTGTTCTGTGGGGACTGGCGGCGTGAAGCTGGGCAGGTCGGTGGTGGCGGCCCTGGGCGTGTCGCCCGGTGATCGTGTGGGCGTGACGCCCTTGCCCGAGCCCGTTCGCCGCGGCAAGTCGCGGGGAGCTCGCTGATCGATGACCGCTCTGGGCCCCGCTCGGCCGCCGTCGGACTTCATCGCGGGCCGCTGGGTGCCGATTCCCGGTGATGGGCTGGCCA
>JBILWQ010000282.1:0-3191 GCA_044369805.1 Phycisphaerales bacterium | reverse complement strand
GATGCCGGTGAACGAGTTTCCCGGCGACCTGAGCTGGGGCTACAACCCCAGCTTTCCCTTCAGCGTGGAGACGGCCTACACGAAGACCGCCTCGGGTGCCGATGGCGGGCCGGATGAACTGAAGAGGTTCGTCGATGCGGCTCACGCCCGGGGCATCGCTGTGGTGGCCGACGTGATCTACAACCACTTCGGCCCCACCGATCTGGACATGTGGCAGTTCGACGGCTGGAGCGTGAATGGTCGCGGCGGCATCTTCTTCTACCCGGACAGCCGGGCCAACACGCCGTGGGGCGACACGCGCCCCGACTACACGCGCGGCGAGGTCCGCCAGTACATCCGCGACAACGCGATCATGTGGCTCGACGAGTTCCGCATGGACGGTCTGCGGTGGGACGCCACCAAGTTCATGCGCCGCACCGACCAGAACGGGCAGGAGCTTCCCGAGGGCTGGAGCCTGCTGCAGTGGTGCAACAACGAGATCGACGCCCTCTTCCCGGGCAAGATCTCGGTGGCCGAGGACTTCGACGACAACGACTGGATCAGCAAGGCCACCGGGGCGGGCGGCGCGGGTTTCGACAGCCAGTGGGACTGGTTCGTGCACAACGTGCGCGACGTCATCCAGCAGACGAGCGACAGTGGTCGCGACATGTGGAAGGTTCGGGAGTCGATCCTGCACAACTACAACGGCAACCACACCGAGCGCGTGATCTACGTGGAGAGCCACGACGAGGTGGCCAACGGCAAGAAGCGCATGAGCAGCACCATCAGCCCGAGCAGCCCGGGCGACTGGTACGCCCGCAAGCGGAGCACGCTCGGTGCCGCGGTCACCTTCTTCAGCCCGGGCATCCCCTTCATGTTCCAGGGCCAGGAGATGCTCGAGGACGGCTGGTTCACCGACACCGACCCGCTGGACTGGTCCAAGACCACCACCTATGCCGGCATCGTGAGCCTGTACAAGGACCTGATCAAGCTGCGGCGGAACCTGACGGGCGTGACCCGCGGCCTGAGCGGACCGAACACGAACGTGCACCACGTCAACAACTTCAGCAAGGTGATCGCGTGGCACCGCTGGATGAACGGCGGTGATGGCGATGACGTGATCGTGCTCTGCAACTTCAGCACCTTCCCCATGAGCAACTACCGCATCGGCATGCCGCGGGGCGGCATGTGGAAGTGCCGGATGAACAGCGACTGGAACGGCTACTCGAGCGACTACGCCAACACCCTGTGCGTGGACGTGGATGCCAATGGCCCGGCCTACGACGGCATGGGCCAGAGCGCCGTGTTCAACATCGGGGCCTACTCGTTCGTCGTCTATTCGCAGGGCAGCGAGGCCCAGCCGCCGCTCGCCGGCGACCTGGACGGCAGCTGCACCGTGGATGCCGGCGATGTGGGAAGCCTGCTGCTGCTGTTCGGCAGCAGCGGCGGGCCCGGAGACCTCGATGGCAGCGGCACGGTGGATTCCGGCGACATCGGCAGCCTGCTGCTGATGTTCGGCAACGGCTGCTGAGGCCGCGGACGGTTCACTTCCGGAACTTGCGCTGCGTCTTCTTGGCGGCAGCCTCCGCGGCCGCCTGGGCCTCGGCCTGCTTCCGCTCCTGCTCGGCCTTCCGCTCGGCCGCCGCCCGCCTCTCCTGCACCGCGATCTCCTCGGCATTCACCTTCCGGTGCGCCTCGTCCACCACGCGGGCGTGCACCACGATGATGGGCAGCGTTCCCACCGCGAAGGGCTTGAGATTCGGATCGTCGCAGTTCTCGTATTGCCAGCGATACATGGCCATCGTCGTGGGCTGCCGCAGGGTCTCCTCCCAGAGGTACTCGCGGTCCAGTTCGGGACCGGAGAGCACCTTGAGGCGGTCGACCACCTCCTGCTGCCGGGCGTCGAGCCCCTGGGGCAGGGCTGCGCCGCTGCCCGCTGCCGCCTTGGACAGGATCAGTCGGATGGCCGCGTGATTGGTCGCCATGCGATGCCCGAGATCCTTCACCATCGGTGAGGCACCCGCTCGCTTCACCAGTTCTCCCAGCTCGATCTCCAGCAGGGCGTCGGCCATGGCCAGCTCGGCAAAGCGGGTCGCCGCCATCTCGGCGTTGAACGGCGGCGCCACAGGCCGGGCCGGCGGAAAGGGCTGGCCATTCTCGTCGAGCAACGGCGGCGGCACGGGCGCCTCTGCACCGGTTGTCGCGTCGGCAGGCTTGGTGTCATCGGTCCACGCCCCGGCGGGCAGGCCCGCGAAGGTCAGGACCAGGATCATCGGCAGGCTCGATCGGGTGCAGCGTCGCATGGTGGGTGCTCCTCAGAAGATCAGGTTCAGCGAGACGCCGAGCGAGAGGTCGATGCCGGCGGTGTAGGTGGAGTTGAGTCCGCTGAAGCCGTCGGTGGTCTCGAACTGCGTCTCTCGCTGCGGATTGGTCAGGTTCTTGGCGGCGAAGTTCAGCGCGAAGCCCCAGAGAAGCGGCTGCCGCACGGTGACGTTGAGTGTGCCGTAGGGCAACTGGTAGATGGAAGGCGTGAGCGTGCCGCCACCCCCCGCCGGGTTGGGGGGCGAGGGATCTGCATTCGTGATGGGGCCGGACACCTGCGACTTGCCCTGCACGTTGTAGAAGACCCCCAGTTGCGTGCCCCAGGGCTCGTAGTCGTAGGTGACGTTCGCGTTCCAGAGATAGTTGGGCGTGCCGGTCATCGGCATCGAGGTGAGATCGATCCCGTACCCGCGGAACCGGTTGATCTCGTCCTGGGGCAGGTTCACCTGCGAGTCCATCCAGGTGAAGTTGCCGCCCACCGCCAGTCCCTTGAAGGCCTCGCCCAGGAGTGGATCCAGCGTGACGCGCGCCTCCAGCTCGGCGCCGAGGATGGAGCCATCGGGGAAGTTCAGGGGCGAGGTGAAGTCGCCCCAGTTCGCGTACCGCACGACGTACTGGATGGGCTTGTCGATGGTCTTGTAGAAGAGCGAGCCTGAGATCAGCCAGTCCTGCGCGGGCGTCCAGTCCAGGCGCAGGTCGTAGTTGTCCAGCGAGCTCAGCTCCAGCTGGGGATTGCCCAGGAAGATCGGACCGCCCACGTAGGCATACTGGATCACCGGCACGATCTCGAAGAAGTTGGGCCGGGCCAGGGTCTGGGCATAGGCCGCTCGCAGCACGAGATCGTCCATCAGGTTCCAGTTCAGGCCGACCATGGGCAGCCAGTTCTCCTG
>JBILWQ010000033.1:0-11325 GCA_044369805.1 Phycisphaerales bacterium | reverse complement strand
AATGAGGGTCGCCCCGCACGGCAAGCGGTTCAGGCCTTCGCCTCCTTCTCCCGGACGCCGTGGCAGTGCTTGAACTTCTTGCCGCTGCCGCAGGGGCAGGGCTCGTTGCGTCCCACGACCGCCGGATCGACCCTGGGTGCGGGCATGGACTCGGTCGCGGGAGCATCGGACTGGCCCTCAGCGGGGGGTGGCGGGGTGGCCGGGCGAGCGGGCTGCTGCACCTGCGGAACCAGGCGCCCCTTCAGGGCCACCTCGGCCACGCGGTTTCGGATCTCGACCAGCATCTCGTCGTAGAGCCGTGCGGCCTCCTTCTTGAACTCGATCCGCGGATCCTTCTGGCTGAAGGCCCGGAACCCGATCGCGTCGCGGATCTGGTCCATGGCGCGCAGGTGGTCCTTCCACGCGTTGTCCAGCACCTGGATCAGGACCCAGCGCTCGAACTGCCGCAGTTCAGCCCGCAGGCAATCCTTCAGGCGCTCCTGGGTGAACCGCTCGGGATCGGTGCCGGCCTCCTCGAGTTCGCGCTCGCCCAGCCGGGCCAGGCCCTGTGCCTCGAACCAGGCCCCGATGGCCTCGGGGGTCCGCCCGGCCGCCAGCGCACGCGAGGCGCGATCGCGGATCCGCTCGTCGGTGAGCGTCCGGGCGGTCTCGTCGAGCAGCCGTCGCAGCTCGCGAGGGTCGTTGCTCGGCAGCGTCTCCGGCGTCCAGTCCAGCTCGTAACGCGAGCGGGCCCAGGCACAGAACTGCCCCAGCGCGGCCTTGGCGTCCACAGGCATCTGGGCCGCGGTGAACTCCATGGCGAAGTCGATCGGATAGGCGACTTCGCGTTCCTCGTACGCCTTGCGCGCCATGTCCAGCAGGCGCTCGGCGGCTTCCTCCGGCCCCTCGACCCCCTGCATGGATGCAGGATCGATCTTCACGCCCAGCATGCGGTCGGTCCACACCGCCAGCTCGCGCAGGCTGAAGTCCGGAACCAGGAATCCGTCCACCGGCGTCATGTCCACGGCCTCGAACATGGCGGCGGCGGCGCTCTCCACCGCCTTGCGGACGCCGACGCGATCCCTGGCGCGGACCAGCTCCCCGTCCAGTTCGCAGCGATAGGTCTCCTTCGCCCACTTGGCCAGGCCGGCCACGTCGAAGTCCTCGGGCTGGCCCTCCGCGGGCATGAACTCCGCCACCGCCAGCTCGATGCGGCCCTGCGCCTCCTCCTTGGCGTCGCGCACGATCAACTCCTTCACCTCGGCGGGCTCGCGGCCCCTGAAACGCCGCGGCTCCATGGTGTTGCCGAAGTGCTCTCGCGACCACTCGGCCAGGCACCGACCGGCATGTTCCGGGCCCAGGTACAGGTTCGCGGCCTCGCGCACCGCATCGCCCAGGAAACGCCAGACCAGGTCGCGCACGCCTCGGCCCTCGAGCACCGGCTGCCGCATGCCGTAGAAACTGCGGCGCTGGAACTCCATGGGCTCGTCGTACTCCAGGATGTTCTTGCGCGAGGTGAAGTTGCGCTCCTCCACCTTTCGCTGGGCCTTCTCCACGGCCCGTGTGAGCATGGGTGCCTCGATGGAGTCGCCCTCCTTCATGCCCATCTTCGAGAGCAGGGTCAGCGTGGCCTTGCCTGCGAACATCTTCATGAGATCGTCCTCCAGGCTCAGGAAGAAGCGACTGCTGCCCCGGTCTCCCTGACGGCCGGAGCGGCCGCGCAACTGGTTGTCGATGCGGCGGCTCTCGTGGCGCTCCGTGCCCACGATGTGCAGTCCGCCCATGGCCTCGACGCCGTTCCAGAGCTCCAGGCGGTGCAGCTGGAAGCCGCCGTGCGCGTCCAGCTCGCGGAGCAGTTCGGCCTCCTTCATCTGGGCCAGCCGCTTCTCGCCCACGGGCCGCAGGTCGCCCACCCAGTGCCGCAGCAGCGCCAGCCGAACCGCGGCATCGTCCATGTCCGCGATCTCCTTGCGGTCCAGTTTCACCCGCGTGGCCAGCATGTGGCGGTGCACGGCGGCCAGGATGGCGGCGTCATCCTGGGAGGCCTGGACCTCGCGAGGGGCCAGGTTGCGCCGCTTCCAGTGCTCGACCAGGGCCTCTCGCGACACCGAGCCGAGCTTGATGTCCGTGCCGCGGCCCGCCATGTTGGTGGCGATCATGACGGCCCCCAGCTGGCCGGCGCTGGCGATGATCTCCGCCTCGCGCTCGTGCTGCTTGGCGTTGAGCACCTCGTGCCGGATGCCGTGCCGCTTCCTGAGCATGTCGCTCAGCCGCTCGCTGCGGTCCACGCTGGTGGTGCCCACGAGCACCGGCCGACCGGCATCGTGCATGCGCACGATCTCGTCCAGGATGGCCTCCCACTTGTCCTTCTCGCTCATGAACACCAGGTCCTCGCGGTCGCGGCGCTGCACGGGCAGGTTGGTGGGAATGCTGACCACGTCGAGCCGGTAGATCTCGTGGAACTCGGTGGCCTCGGTGTCGGCCGTGCCGGTCATGCCGGCAAGCCGCTTGTAGAGCTTGAAGTAGTTCTGGATGGTGATGGTGGCCATGGTCTGCGTCTCTTCCTTGATCCGCACGCCTTCCTTGGCCTCGACCGCCTGATGCAGGCCGTCGCTCCACTGCCGGCCCACCATCTTGCGGCCGGTGTTCTGGTCCACGATCACCACGCCCATCTGGCCGTCCTCGTCGGGAGCGACCACGTAGTCGCGGTCGCGCTGGTACACGGCATGGGCGCGGATCGACTGCTCCAGCAGGTGGGGCATGTCGATGTTCTCGCCCACGTAGAAGCTGCCCACCCCGGCGATCCGCTGGGCCTCGCTGATCCCGTCATGCGTCAGAACCGCCTTCTTCTTGTCCAGTTCCACCTCGAAGAACTGGGTGTGGCCGTCGCGCGTGCGCTCCAGTTCCGGCAGCCGCGCGCGGGCGGCCTGCAGGGCCTTCCGCATCTCGGGAATCCGCTCGCGGTCACGCGCGTTGCGGATGTCGCCCTCGAGGGAGCTGAGTTCCACGCGGCACGCCTGCACCTGCTCGTCGGCCGTGGTCCAGGGCTTCTGCCGCTCCACCAGCTCCCGGGCGATCCGGTCGGCCAGCTCGTAGCGGGGCTTGGCACGCTCGGCCAGGCCGCTGATGATCAGCGGCGTTCGGGCCTCGTCGATCAGGATGCTGTCGACCTCGTCCACGATGGCGAAGTCCCGGCGACGCTGCACCTGGTCCTCAACCCGCGACTTCATGTTGTCCCGCAGGTAGTCGAAGCCGAACTCGGCCGTGGTGCCGTAGACCACGTCGCAGCGGTAGGCGGAGCGCTTGCCCTCGTGTCCCTGCATGTGCATGGGGTGGATGGCGCCCACGGTCAGGCCCAGCGCGCGGAAGAACGGGAAGGTCCAGTCGCGGTCGCGCTGCACCAGGTAGTCGTTCACCGTGACCACGTGCACCTGCTTGCCCTCGCAGCAGGCCAGGTAGCAGGCCAGTGGTCCGACGATGGTCTTGCCCTCGCCGGTCTTCATCTCGGCGATGCGGCCCTCGCTCAGCACCACGGCGCCGATGATCTGCACGTCGAAGGGGCGGGCGCGGAAAGGTGGCTTGCTCTGCGGGTGCAGCGTGCGGACGGCCTCGTAGAGCGCCGGCGGAATGTCCACGAAGAGCCACGAGGGCACGGGCGACGAGGCGCCCAGGAAGGCCTCCACCGGTTCGGCCGCCGGCGTGGCCTGCATGGTGGCATGCGTGGCGTCGTACAGGGCCCGGGCCTCGGGGGGCAGGCGCGAGGGGTCGAACCCCGCCTCCGGGTTGAAGATGTTGCGGATGCCCACGGCGCGGTCCATGGCCTCCCGGGCCACGGCGAGGACCTCGGGCATGAGATCGAAGGGCTTCTCGCCGGCCTTGAGGCGCTGGCGGAACTGGGCGGTGCGATCGCGAAGCTCAGCGTCCGTGAGGGCCCGCGTGGCAGGTTCGAGGCGGTTGACGGCTGCCACCACGCGAAGGAAGCGCTTGACCATGCGCTGGTTGCGGGTGCCGAAGATCTTGCGAGCGAGAGGACCGAAGACGGGGACGCCCATGGGGGTGCTCCTGGTGCCGCGTGCTGCGCGGCGGGTGAACGAGTCTGGAATGCGATGAAACGCCGAGGACGAACGCCAACCCGAGGGTCAGCGAGCCGGCGGTGGCATGTCCAGCGTTCGCCACGCGGCCGGAGCCGAGTGGGCCTCGGCAGGATCGCTGGTCGCGACGGGGTGGGCGTGGCTGGGACCGCGGGCCCGAAGGCCGTCGTCCGCATGCACGTGCGCACACTCCAGGGTCCGGTCAGCGACCAGCGCCACCCGGCATCCCATCGAGCATGCCTGTCCGCTGTTCCCGCCCGCCACCATGGCGACGGAAATCGACAGGGCCATGGCCAGCGCCAACACGGCGGCGGTGGCCAGGGTGGACTGTCGACGCGGCGACTGCATCGCCTCAAGAATAGCGTGCACCAGGCTTGGTGCCGGGAATCCGTAGCATTTCGCCGTGGACGCCGCCGTCATCACCCGAACGCTGCGGGTCTCGGGCATGGAGTGCGCGGGATGCGCACAGGCCGTGCGCCGGGCTCTGGAATCCGTTTCCGGGGTTCGAAGAGCCGATGTCGACCACGCCGCGGGCCTGGCCGTGGTGCAGGGTGATGCCAACGACGCGGGACTTCTGGCCGCGGTCGATGCGGCCGGTTACCGGGCGGAGGCCATTCGGAATTTCGATGATCCGAGGGCACTGCGTTCCGAGACCGAGGCACGACAGCGGCGACTCTGGTTGGGCTGGCGGCGCCGCGCACTGCTCGGGCTTGGCATCTGGATTCCGCTGGAGGTGGTGCACTGGATCGCCGTCACGCGCCACCAGCACGGCGCCGCGATCGACGCCGTCATGCTCGTCGGCAGCACGCTGGCCATGCTGCTGGTCGGCAGCGGCTTCTGGCGCAGCGCCTGGTCCGTGCTTCGGCGTGGCCGCACCAACATGGACGTGCTCATCGCCATGGGCGCGACCACCGCGTGGCTCACCAGCGTGGTCACGTTCGTGGCCCAGCGGAGGGGTCTGTGGCTGGACCATCCCACCTGGTTCAGCGAGGCCGCCGCGCTGCTGGCCATCATCAGCGTGGGGCACTGGATGGAGGCCGGAGCCGCCGCCCGGGCGGGCGACGCGGTGCGAGAACTGCTGGATCTGCAGCCCGAGCGTGTGCACCGCGAAGTGACCGGTGGCTGGGCATGGATCGAGCTGGACCAGGTCCGCCCGGGGGACCGGGTGCGCGTGATGCCAGGGGGGCGGGTGCCGGTGGATGGCCAGGTGCGATCGGGCCGATGCGACGTGGATGCCTCGGTCGTGACGGGCGAGAGCATGCCCATGCCGGTGGAGCCCGGCGGAATCGTGGCGGCCGGCACGCTCTGCCTGAACGGGGAGCTGGTTGTCGAGGCCGCCGTGGATGGCCGTGACACCTCGCTGGTGCGCGTGGCCCTGCAGGTGCAGCGAGCGCAGTCCAGCCGCGCGCCGATCCAGGCTCTGGCGGATCGCGTGGCGGGCGTGTTCGTGCCGGTGGTGCTGTTGATCGCCTGCGTTTCCCTGGTGGGCTGGGGCGTGGCGGGGTCCTGGACCACCGGGCTGCTGGCCGCGACCAGCGTGCTCATCATCAGTTGCCCCTGTGCGCTGGGACTGGCCACGCCCATGGCGGTCATGGTGGGCACCGGCGAGGCCAGTCGGCGTGGCGTGCTGGTCAAGGATGCGGCGGCGCTCGAGCGGGCCGGACGCATCGATGCGGTGTGGTTCGACAAGACCGGCACGCTCACGCGCGGAAGCCCGGTGGTCACGCGGGTGGAGGTCCTCGGCGAGGCCGATTCCGGTGCCGCGATTCGGCTGGCCGCCGCCGTGGAGCGCTCGAGCGAGCACCCCTTCGCCGCCGCCATCGTGCAGGCGGCCGGGGCGGTGCCCTTGCCGCAGGTGCAGCACTTCATCAGTCATGCTGGCCTGGGTGTGGAGGGCACGGTCGACGGGCGTCGGGTGGAGGTGCTGCGCGATGATCAGGCCACCTGCCTGGTGCGGATCGATGGCGAGCCGCGGCTGCGGCTCACTCTGGCGGACGAGGTGCGCGCGGACGCATCCGGGGTCATCGCGGGCCTGCGCGCCATGGGACTGGCCACGGGCATGCTCTCCGGAGATCGCGCGGCCGAGGCCCTCCGCGTGGCCGAGTCGGTGGGCCTGGACCGCAACCGCGTGCATGCCCGGCTCTCGCCGCAGGAGAAGCGTGACCGGCTGATCGCCGCGGGTCCGCTGGCGGCCATGGTGGGCGATGGCGTGAACGATGCGGCGGCGCTTGCGTGCAGCGGACTTGGCGTCGCCATGGGAAGCGGGGTGGCTGTGGCTGGGGAGAGCGCCGCGGTGGTGCTGGTGGGTGGTCGGCTGCCCGCGCTGATCGACCTCGTGCGCGTGGGTCGCCGGACGCTGACCTGCATCCGCCAGAATCTCTTCCTGGCCTTCGTCTACAACGCGGTCGCGATTCCCGCGGCCGCGTTCGCGCTGCTTGGCTCGCACGGTCCCGCGCTGGCGGCGGCGGCCATGGCCCTGAGCGATCTCAGCGTCATCGGGAACGCGGCACGGCTCCGCTGGTCGCTGGCGAGGCAGCGGCGCCGCCCTGCGACCGCCTGTACAGCTCGTACGCCTGAGGCATGAGGGCCTGCAGTCGCTCGATGCGAGTGCCCTCGCTGGGGTGCGTGCTCAGGAATTCCGGCGGGCCGCCGCCTCGCGACTGCATGCGACGCCAGAGGTCGATGGCGGTGCGAGGGTCATAGCCGGCCTGGGCCGCGGTCATCAGGCCCATCTCGTCCGCCTCGATCTCCTGATCCCGGCTGTGCGGAAGGTTGATCAGCAGGTTCGCCGCCACCGCAGCGCCCTCCTGCGCTGCGCCGCTGCCTGTGGCCGCACCGGTGGCGGCAACGCCCGCACCCACCAGCGCGCCCTGGCTCATGCGCTCGGTACCGTGTCGGGCGATGGCGTGCGATGCCTCGTGGCCCATCACCACGGCGAGTTCGTCGTCGCTCCTGGCGAAGTCGATCATGCCCGTGTACACCGCCGCTCGGCCGCCGGGCACCATCCACGCGTTGATGGTCTTCGGGTCATCCACCACGGTCCATGTCCATTCCATGCGGCTGGCCATGCCGGGCTGACGCTGCCTTGCGGCGATCTCGATGCGCCGGCCGATCGCCCGAACGCGCTGCACGCGGGGGTCGCCCTCGGGCAGGATCTTCTGTCCCTTCAGCTCCTCGGCATAGGCCTGGCGCCCAAGCGCCGCCTCATCCTCGCGGGAGTACATGTTGAGCTGCTTGCGGCCTGTGCCCTCCACGGTGGTGCAGGCGGCGAGCAGGAGGGCCAGAAAGGCGACGGTTCGCATGTCCCCCAGTATGCCGCGGCCACCGTCCGGTTCAACCCTGCCGCATCGAGGTGCGCCGTGCGGCGAGCAGGATGCCGCCGAAGGGGATCCACCACAGCAGGTCATTGGTCAGGATGGTGAACCCGAAGTGCCAGGGAATGGCCCCCCGGGAGGCCGTCCACGCGAAGCCGACCGGGCCGAAGATCTTGCCCAGGAATCCCACCAGCACGATGGGCCAGTGACGCAGCGGATCGCGCGACGCGCAGAGATATCCCACGCCATAGACGCCGATCACCATGCCCAGGCATTGCCAGATGGCCCGACCCGGTTCGGCGAGGGGTGACATGCCTGCCAGGCGAAGCGGCAGGTCGGGCAGCAGCACCACCACGGCGCCCCAGAGCAGGTTGTAGGCACCCGCAGCCAGAAGCCAGAGGCGCATCCACGCGGGCGAGGGATTCATGCGGGGGACTTCGTCAGTAGCCTGGCTCGGATTCGAACCGAGGTCTCTCCGATTATGAGTCGGACGCTCTTTCCGCTGAGCTACCAGGCCGCGGTGGGGACAGGCTATCGAGAAGCGTTAGCATCGCCGCGATGGGCCGCATCGAGCGCATCTTCGAGGAGAGCCGAACGCTTGGACGAAAGCCGATCATGCCATTCGTGGTGGCGGGCGATCCGTCTCCCGAGGCGCTCGCCCCCACGCTGCAGGCCCTGCAGGCCGCTGGTGCGGCCATCGCGGAGGTGGGCATCCCGTTCTCCGACCCGATCGCCGACGGCCCAGTGATCGCCGAGGCCATGCACCGCGCCCTGCAGCGGGGGGTGACGCCCGAGTCGGTCATGCAGGCCATCCGCGAGGCACGGTCCTCGCTGCAGATGGGGCTGGTGGCCATGGTCAGCGTGAGCATCGTGGATCGCTGCGGCGGCCCCGATTTCGTGCGGCGACTGGCCGCCGCGGGCTTTGACGGCGTGATCGTGCCCGACGCCGACCTCGATGCCGTGGAACCGCTGGTGCAGGCGGCGGAGCGATTGGACATGGCCTTCGCCATGCTGGTGGCGCCCACCACGACCGAGGCGAGACTGCCTCGCCTGCTGGGTCGGTGCCGGGGGTTCGTCTACCTGCTGGCGAGGGCGGGCATCACAGGCGAGCGTCAGGAGGCCCCGGAAGTGGAGGCGTTGGTGGCACGCGTCCGGCGTCACACCCGGCTGCCCTTGGCGGTGGGCTTCGGCATCAGCACCGCGGCGCACGTGCATGCTGTCTGCCGGCATGCCGACGCCGCCATCGTGGGTTCTTCACTGGTGCGACGAATGGCCGCCGGCGAGGACGCCGGAAGTGTGGTCCGTGGCCTGCTGGCCTGACGACGGGCTTCAGCCCTCGTAGCGACGGAGCACGCCGACGATCACGCCCTGGATGGCGCACTCCTGCACGATGATCGGATCGAACTCTGGATTCGCGGGCTGGAGCCGAATGTGGTCCTTCTCGCGGAAGAAGGTCTTCAGGGTGGTCTCGCCGCTTGGCAGCAGGGCGACCACCCGCTCGCCGTTGCGGGCCACGCTGCGGTGTTCCACGATCACGTAGTCGCCGTCGAGGATGCCCTCGTCGCGCATGCTCATTCCGTCGACCTGCAGGGCGAACAGGTTGCCGCGCTGGCCGCGGCGCGGGCCGAAGATGGTCTCCAGGTGCAGCGTCTCCTGCTGCTCGTACTTCTCCACGGGATGGCCAGCGGCGATGCGGCCGATCAGCGGCAGCTCGCCGGCCCGGGCCTGCTCGTCCGGAAGGGCCGCCTCATCGGCAATCGCCAAAGAGCGAGCCTTGTTCGGGCGACGGACGAGTGCCCCCTTCTCGATGAGGGCCTCGACGTGCTCGAACACGGTCACCTTGCTGATGCCCAGCTCGTCGGCGAGCTCCTGCATGGTGGGGGAATAGCCACGGGTGTTCCGCCATTCGCGGACGAGACGGAAGATGCGGATCTGCTGCGGTGTCAAGGTCATCGACATGGTTCAGGTTCCTTGCAAGGGCGAGATCGGCCGGCGAGCGCCCGTGGCGCGAGCATGCGGCCCGTTGTTGCGAAGCGTTCGATGCGGCGAACAGCCGCCAGCGACGGATGCCGAGCAGACGCTCGATCCAGTCCACCCGCTGCCGCAGGGGCCGCTGGGCCGGCTGCGTGCAGCCGTGAACCGCCACCAGGCCACCGCCGACCGCGTGGTACCGCGTGACGAAATCGCCGCCGGGGCCGGTGCAGACCAGCGGGGCTTCGGCATTCCATGCGGCTTCGGCAAGTCGGTTGCGGACACGGAGGGGATGGGTGGGCGGGTGGATCATGGGGGCTCCTGGATCAAGGTCGTTCGATCAGTCGCGAGATGGATCGGACACCAGCCAGAAGCCGCTTGAGAAGACGTTCGGTAAATGTTAGCCGAACGGAATGCGACCGGTAAAGAGGCGATTTCAGGGCCAGGATTGCGGTTAGGGTGCCTTCCATGGCGGATCCCACCCGAACACCCGAACCCTTCCCGGCCGAGGTGCGGGCCGAGTTCCGTCACCGCGCCGACGTGGTCTTCCTGAATCACGGCTCGTTCGGATCGGTGCCGCGTTGCGTGCAGGCCGCGCAGGACGCGTGGCGCGAGCGTCTGGAGGCGGACCCGATCGAGCTCATCGGACGGCGGATCACGGAACTTCTGGCGGAGGTGAAGCGCGATCTCGCCGGATTCGTTGGAGGGGATCCCGCATCGATCGGATTCGTGACCAACGCCACCGAGGGCGTGAACGCGGCGCTGCGTTCGTTGCCGCTGCAGCCGGGCGATGAGCTGCTCTGCACCGACCACGTCTACAACGCGGTGCTTCAGGCCATGCGACACCGCGCGGCGGAAACCGGCGCGAAGGTGGTTGTGGTGCCGGTCACGGTGCCCGCCACGGGACAGGCAGGCATGCTTGCGGAGATCCTTGCCGGGGTCACGCCGCGAACGCGGGTGGCGGTGATCGATCACGTGACCAGCGTGACCGGCCTGCGGTTTCCGCTGGAAGCGCTTGCCAAGGCGCTTCCACCGACGGTGACGCTGCTGGCGGATGGGGCGCACGCGCCCGGCAGCCTGCCGCTGGATCCGGCGGCGATTGGCGCGCCCTTCTACGCCGCCAACCTGCACAAGTGGGTCATGGCACCTCGGGGCAGCGCTTTCCTGCGCGTGGATGCATCGCAGGCATCGCGCACCCATCCATGCATCATCAGCCATCGCTTCGGCGACGGCTTCGAGCCCGAGTTCGATTGGCAGGGCACGCGGGATTTCTCCGCATGGCTCGCGGTTCCCGCGGCCCTCGGGTTCCTCAGGCAACTGGGCTGGCAGCGTGTGCTGCGGCACAACCACGATCTTGCGACCTGGGCCCATCGTCTGCTGGTCGAGGGGCTCGGCGTGGAGCCGGTCTCGCCGCTCGACGGGTCCTGCCTGACCTGCATGGCCACGGTGCAGGTGCCGGACCCGCTCCGGCGCTTCGGTTCGGTGGAGGCGCTGCAGGCGGACCTTCGCGCGGCGGATGGCATCGAGGTGCCCGTGATGGCCTGGAACGACCGCTGGTGGTTCCGCGTGAGCGCCGCGGTGCACAACCTGCCGGAGCACTATGAGCGGCTTCTGCAGGCCATGCAGCGGCGACTGCGGGGCTAGCATCGGCCCGATGCAGGAACCGGCCCAAGGTCGCCCGGACATGCCGCTTCCGCTGGGAGGCGTCGGGAGTGGTTCGCCCATGCCGCAGCCTGACCTGTATGCCGCGCTCGGCGAGGAGGCCTTCTGGCGGATCGCCCGCGCGTTCTACTCGCGCATCGATCGCGACGCCTTCCTGCGGCCCATGTTTCCGGCCGACCTGCAGGAAGCCATCCGCAACCAGGCGGAGTTCCTCATCCAGTACTTCGGCGGTCCGCAGCTCTATTCCGACCGCAAGGGTCATCCCAGGCTGCGGATGCGGCACATGCCGTTCGCGATCGATGTGGCTG
>JBILWQ010000281.1:0-3200 GCA_044369805.1 Phycisphaerales bacterium | reverse complement strand
TCGCCGCGGCGAAGCCAGGTCAGCTTGACCTTGGCACCGGGCTGCTCGGACTTCACCAGGCCATTGAACTGATCCACGTTCATCAGGAACTGGTCCCCCACCATCTCCAGGATGTCGAAGCGCTGCAGCCCTGCCTTCTCGGCGGGGCTCTCCGATTCGACGAACATCACGACGAGTCCCGCGCCCTTGCGCAGGGGCAATTGCATGGCGACATCACTGCGCACAGGTTCCACCTGCACGCCGAGCCATGCCTGGCGCTCGGTCATGCGATCGATCGGAGCCTGCACCGGCGCCATGGACCGTTGAGGCGGCGGCGTGGGCTGGCTGGCGCGGGGTTCCTGCGCGGGTGAGCACGAGAACGCGACAACGAGCACGGTGGGAACGACAAGCGCCATGAGAGCCTCCTTGCAATGCACAGCCGGGACGGGATCCATCGTCATACCTGCCTCATCGGCATCCGGGCGCGCGTCGCTGCAGCATGCGTTGACTGCTTGCGGGCGTCACATTGTGCGGGTCCGGCGTGGGATCACCCCACGATCGGGGGCACGCTGCCGTGATGCGCTCACTCGGTCATGTCCCAGCCGGCCATGTAGCGCCCCGTTTCCAGGCGCAGGATCTGCCGGACCAGGTCATTGGCGAGGGTGCTCGCGCCGAAGCGGAAGAGATGGGGCGATAACCAATCAGTCCCCAGCGTTTCACGCACCATCACCAGGTAGTGGATCGCACTCTTCGCTGCGCGGATGCCCCCTGCCGGCTTCATCCCGATGCGCACGCCGGTGGCGCGGTGGTGATCTCGGATCGCCTCGAGCATGACGAGCGTGACCGGCATCGTCGCCGCCGGCTGCACCTTGCCGGTGCTCGTCTTGATGAAGACCTCGCCATCGACCAAGGGCGCCGCACCGGGCACGCTCGCTGCGGCCTCCATCGCGACATCGCTCGCCAGGCGGACCTGTTCGAGCGTGCCGAGCTCACCCGTCTCGAGGATGATCTTCAGGTGCGCCGCGCCACACGCGCGCTTGATCTCGCGGATCTCCTGCGCGACCTCGGCGTGCCGACCCTCGAGCCATGCCCCGCGCGTGATGACCATGTCGATCTCGTCCGCACCGTCGGCAACGGCACGCGCGCAGTCGGCCAGGCGCAGGTCGAGCGGGTACTGCCCGCTGGGGAACCCCGTCGCGACGCTGGCCACCTTGACGGTCGATCCGAGCAGGGCCTCGCGCGCCTCGCGGACGCGTGATGGATAGACGCAGACCGCGGCGGCCGGCGGCAACGGCTGCGCGAGCTCGCCGTGGTACGGGCGGAGCGCCTTCGCGCAGAGCGCCTGCACCTTGCCGCGCGAATCCTTGCCTTCGAGCGTCGTCAGGTCCACCATGGACAGCGCCAGGCGCAGGGCCTGGCGCTTCGAGTCGTTCTTGATCGACCGCTTGGTGAACGACGCGGCGCGCGCGACGGCGGTGACCGTGTCGACCGCGCGCATCGGCGATTCAGTTCCCGCGGGCGCGGGCGAAGAGCGCGCCGAGGTTCTCGCTGTGCCGCAGCTGGACCTTGAAGTCCTGGTAGCGCTCGATGGCGTACACCAACAACACCTCATCGCGGCTGTCGACGACGTAGACCGCCTCGATCGGCTCGGCCGGGGTGCCCTGGCCCGTCGTGGCGGAGCAGACGCTGTAGCCCTGGCTGCCGCTGTTGGCCTGGTCGGCGAAGGCGCGCTGCTCGAGCTGGCCGGCCTGGATGATGACGAGGGCGCCGAGCAGGACCGCGGTCGCCCAGAGGATCGCCGCGCCGGTGCCGATGGACTGCTTCTCGTTGCGGGTGCTCATCGTCCGCTCCTCCGTGCCTGCATGCTGTCGGCGGCGATGTTGCGGTAGCCGACGTAGTTCATCTTCTTGCCCGCATCGTCCCACGCCATCGCGACGAGTTCGTTGTTCACCTCGTCGATGACGTAGACGACCGAGAGCGGCGTGCCCGTGACGCCGCTGGAGATGAGCATGTAGGACCCTCGCTGGCGCGCCTGGGCCTGGGCCCGGCCGGAGAGCGAGACCAGCGCGAGCGCCGCCAGCAGCACGGCGTTGAGCGCGATCAGGGAGAGGAACTGCGGTCGTGACATGAAGGGGTCTCCTGTGCGGGATGATGTCGGCGAAGGGACCGGCATCTCGTGATCATTCGTGGTGGACGCAGGCATCAGTCCATGTGGCTGCGCTTGACCGGATAGAGCGCCACGCCGAGCACGCCGGCGCCGATCAGGAACATGACGGCGTAGCCGACCCACGCCGGGGCGGGACTGTTCACGCTGGGCTCACGCGGACCCTGCGCGAGCGCGAGGGTCGTGACGCAGGCGGCGGCGACGATCGGTGCACATCGGACGAATCGACTCATGGCCGGAGCATACCTGCGGTGCATGGCTCCAGCGCCGTCCGACGCCCGTCGCGCACCGCACGCACGACGGGGTGCCCGGGATCGTGGTCGAGCACGATGCGCAGGTCGCGCTCGAGCGCCTCCTGCAGGAAGGCGCGCTTGGTGAGCATGGTCTGGTACGGGAGCATGTCGTAGCCGAGGCTCGACGACGGATGCGCATGGTGCCGCGTGGGCATGAGGTCGCCGGGAAACGCCCAGGCCGCATCGGTGCCCTCGATGAAGACCCCCTGCATCCCCCAGGTGTGCCCCGGCAGCGGCCGCAGCTCGATGCCGGGCATCGGCGAGGCCGTGCCGTCGTGCAGGACCACCTGGCCCGCGATCGGGTCGAGCACCGAGCGCAGGTAGGTGCGCGTCATCGTGCTCTTGTTCGCGAGGGCGTCCTCCCACTCGGTGCGCTGCACGTGGATGCGCGCGGACGGGAACACGGGCGTGATCGCGCCGTCGGGCCCGGCCGTGAGCCCCGCTGCATGGTCGAAGTGCAGGTGCGTGACGATGACGTCGGTCACCTCACGCGGGGCGATGCCGCGTTCAGCCAGCGCATCGACGATCGTGCGCCGGGCCAGCAGCCATGCCGCACGGTCCGCGTCGCCCCAGCGGTCGCCGTACCCGGTCTCCACCACGACGGTCCGCGCGCCGTCGCGCAGGAGCATCGCATTGCAGGCGAGCGCGATGCGGTTGTCGGCATCGGCTTCGACCCAGGTCGACCACTGCACCTTCGGGATCAGTCCGAACATGCCGCCGCCATCGAGGCGGAAGTCACCGGCGCGGAGGAGTTCGACGTGCCA
>JBILWQ010000032.1:0-11353 GCA_044369805.1 Phycisphaerales bacterium | reverse complement strand
GCGAAGAGCTGCTCGCGGTGGCGCTCGATCCACGGATGGACCAGCGACTCGAGGCGCTTGCGGTCGCCGAGGGAGGAGAACACCACTTCGCCGAGCTTGGCACGATCGATCGCGCCGTCCGGCGCGCGCACGCGGTCGCCCCACCACGAGAGGATCTCGGCGCGGATGGACGGGTGGTTCAGCGCCTCGCGCGCGAGCGCGTCGCTGTCGCAGACCAGGCAGCCTTCCTCGGCGAGGATGCGCGCCACGGTGGACTTGCCGGCGCCGATGCCGCCGGTGAGGCCGAGGGTGGGGGGGTGGAGGTGCATGCGCGGTCCCCTCGAGTGTCAGCGCACCGCACGACGAAGTGCGGCGCAGACGCGGTCCTGGTCGGCTTCGGTCAGATCGGCACTGAACGGCAGGCTCATCACCTCGCGCCCCAGCGAGCGGGCGGCCGGCGTGCAGTCGGGGCAGCAGTACTGGGCATACGCAGGCTGCTCGTTAAGCGGTACCGGGTAGTGGACGGCCGTCGGGATGCCCTCGTCGGCAAGCCTCTTCTGCACGCCCTCGCGATCCGCCACGAGCACGGTGAACTGCGCGAACACCGAGGTGCGGTCGTCGGCCGGCCACGGCAGCAGCTGGCAGCGGCGCGACGCGGTCTCCTGGTGCGAGACCCACGGGAATTCAGCGCCGAGCAGTTCGTGGTAGCGCCGACCGATGGCGGTGCGCCGCTCGACCTCCCAGTCGAAGCGACCCAGCTTCGCCAGGACGATGGCGCACTGCAGCGTGTCCATGCGCCCGCCGACGCCCACACGGGTGTGCCAGTAACGGCGGCTCTGTCCGTGCACGCGGATCTCGCGGAATGCCTGTGCAAGCGCGTCGTCCGACGTGAAGATCGCGCCGCCGTCGCCGTAGCAACCGAGCGGCTTGCTCGGGAAGAAGCTGGTGGCGCCGATCGCGCTGAGGTTGCAGCTCTCGCGGCCGCGGTAGCGCGCACCGAAGCTCTGCGCGGCATCCTCGATCACCGGGATCCGGTGGCGCGCGGCAACCGCGTTGATCTCGTCCATGTCCGGCACCTGGCCGTACAGGCTCACGGGCATGATGGCCTTGGTGCGCGGCGTGATCTTCGCCTCGATGGCCTTGGCGTCGATGTTGCAGGTCCGGGGGTCGACGTCGACGAAGACCGGCTTGCAGCCGAGGAGCACGATCACCTCCGCGGTTGCGGCGAAGGTGAAGGGGCTGGTCACGACCTCGTCGCCGGGTCGAAGGTCGAGCGCCATCAGCGCGATCAGAAGGGCCTCCGTGCCGCTGGCGACGGTGACGCAGTGGCGTGCACCGGTACGTTCGGCGAGGCGCGTCTCCAGTTCCTTCACCTCGGGGCCCAGGATGTACTGGCCGTGCTCGAGCACCGCGTTGATGCGCCCGTGGACGTCGTCGCGGATGGCGTTGTACTGTGCCTTCAGGTCGATGAACTGCATGCTCATTGCTCCGGTGATTCCATGCGCCCGTCGGTCAGCCGGTACTTCCGGCCCGTGTGCGGGCAGGTGAACTCGCCCGAGCCCGACAGCGGGAGCGGGATTCGCTCGCCGAACCGGCTCATCCAGCCGATCTGGCGCGCGGGGACTCCGGCGACCAGCGCATACGGCGCCACGTCGCGGTTGACGACGGCCCCGGCGGCCACGAAGGCGTACTCGCCGACCGTGGTGCCGCAGACGATGGTGCAGTTCGCGCCCAGGGTGGCCCCGCGGCGCACGAACGTGTCGCGGTACTCGTCCTTGCGGGTCACGGCGCTGCGCGGGTTGTAGACGTTGGTGAAGACCATGCTCGGCCCGCAGAAGACGTCGTCGTCCAGGTAGACGTTGTCGTAGATCGACACGTTGTTCTGGATCTTGCAGTTGCTGCCGATCCGCACCCGGTTGCCGACGAACACGTTCTGGCCCAGCGAGCAGCGCTCGCCGATCACGGCCTTGCCGCAGACGTGCACGAAATGCCAGACCCGCGAACCTGCGCCGATGGTGGCGCCGTTGTCGACGATGGCCGACGAATGCACGGTGACGGTCGGGTCGATGCTCATGCCCCGACCTCACGGCATGCCGGGTGGTAGTCGCCCACGAGGCCCTTCACCGGCGCGTGCCTGATGGCGTGCACCATCTCGATGGCGTTGCGGGCCTCGCCGATGGTGAATCCCTTGCCGTCGAGGATCGAGCGGTAGCTGACCGTGTGCAGGTCCGTGAAGCCCTCGGAGAACTCCACGGCCTCGCCGCCCATGGTGATGGCGCGGTAGGTGCGCTGGCCCCTCGACTTCTGCTCCGCCGGAAGGTGGTCGGCGTTGATGGAGAGGAACCAGCGGATCCGGGCGTGCTCGAGCTCCAGGATGCCCGCGGCGCAGTCCTCGCGGTGCAGGTTCACCGTGGAACCGGTCGGCTTGCCGAAGATCCAGGAAAGCATGTCGAAGAAGTGCACGCCGATGTTCGTGGCGATGCCGCCGGCTTTGGACATGTCGCCCTTCCAGCTCTGGTGGTACCAGCGGCCGCGCGAGGTGATGTAGGCGATGTCGACGTCCACCACGTCCTTGGCGTTGCGGTACTTCTCGCGGAGCGCGATGATCGCCGGATGGAGGCGCAGCTGGAGGATCGTGTAGATGCTCTTGCCGCTCTCCTTCTGGAGCTCCTCGAGCGCGTCGATGTTCCACGGGTTCAGGACGATGGGCTTCTCGCAGATCGCATGCGCCTCGTTGCGCAAGGCGAAGCGGATGTGCGAGTCGTGCAGGTAGTTCGGCGAGCAGATGCCGACGTAGTCGATCTTCGACCCCTTGCGGCGCAGCTTCTCCACGTGCCGGTCGAAGCGCTCGAACTCCGTGAAGAAGTGCGCATCGGGGAAGTGGCTGTCGATGACGCCGACGCTATCGTTGGGATCGAACGCCGCGACGAGCTGGTTGCCCGTGTCCTTGATGGCCTTCATGTGGCGCGGCGCGATGTAGCCGGCGGCGCCGATCAGTGCGAAGTCGAGGGGATGGGTGGTCGTGGGGGTGCTCATCGGGTTCGTCTCCATGCCGCGACCGGGTACCGGCCGCATGGGGTCATCGGCCAGATCGGCGCGAAGATCCAAAGCCTAGGCCAGAGCGGACCCCGCGGGCGACCGTCCTGCACCGCCCGATGGCCGGTAAAAAACCGCCTCAGGCGCTGCGCTGAACGCCCCGGCGTTCCGACAGCCGCAGTTCCACCAGCTTCTGCTCGATCTGGAGTTCGTATGCGCTGATGAAGAGGCAGAAGCGCCACCCGGTGACGCCGTCCAGGAAGCCCAGCTTCAGGATGTACATCCAGAGGAACCTGAACAGGAACTTCGCCGGCAGGCGCGGGTAGACGTTGCGCTTGATCCAGCGGCGCCGTTCGAGCGGTCCGCCGAGGAGCCGTGCGGGCAAACGTCCCTGCCGGTCGTCATGTTCCTGCCGCAGGATGGCGCGCGCCTCGAGCGTCGAATAGCGGTTGTGCTTGGCGATGTAGTGCTCGAGCGGGCGACGGTCGTTGTGCTCGAGGTCGGCATGGATGAAGCCGACCGGTCCGTCCGCCACCATGTGCTCGTGCACGTCGCGCTCCTCGTAGCGCGCGCGGCCCTTCTTGAAGAACCGCACGTTCCACGAAGGGTAATACCCGCAGTGTCGTATCACGACGCCGAGGAAGACGAAGTGCCGGTTGAGGTAGAACGCGGATTCCGGGACCTGCGCAGGATCGCGGCGCGCGATCTCCACGAGCGCCTCGCGCAGGGCGGGCGTCACGGCTTCGTCCGCGTCGAGGATCAGGATCCAGGGAGCGGCCAGCGGCAGCGTGCGAGCGCCCAGTTCTTCTGCCGGGCGTAGCCCTGCCAGTCATGGTGGACCACCTCGCATCCGGCGGCGCGGGCCACCTCCACGGTGCGGTCGGTCGATCCGGAATCGACCATCCACACGCGGTCGGCCCAGCCGACGATGCTCGGCAGCGTGTGCGCGAGGTTCAATTCCTCGTCGCGGACGATCATCACGACCTCGATGCACGATCCGCCGGTGCGTGTGGGGGAGGTGGTCATCGCGGCGTCATCCCCTCGACCACATCGGTCCCTGCGGGCCGTCCTTCACGGTGACGCCCATGCGCGCGAGCTCGTCGCGCACACGGTCGCTCGCGGGCCAGTCCTTGGCGGCACGCGCAGCCGTGCGCGCTGCCAGCAGCCGCTCGACCTCCGCGGCGAAGGCGGGGTCTTCCCCTGCCCCGCCGCCGACGGGCACGTTGCGCCCGAGCACGCCGAGCACGCCGTCCATCGCCAGCAGCGAGGCAAGCTCGCGGTGCGGACAGGCGTCGGCGCCGTCCTTCGCCCCGCAGGCCTCGTTCAGCGCCGCGATCGCGCGTGCCAGGTTCAGGTCGTCGCACAGCGCCTCGGTGAACGCATGGAGTGCGCGCTCGAACGGCCCGGTGGCACGGCCCTCGTCGGGGCCGACGGCGCCCCGCGCTGCGTCCACCAGGCGCTCGCGTGCGCGGCACCAGCGGTCGATCATGCGCTGGCAGTCCTGCAGCCCCTGCATGGTGAAGTTGGCGTTGCTCCGGTAGTGCGTCCGCACCAGCTCCAGGCGCAGCGCGGCGGGCGTCACGCCGCGGGCGAAGAGGTCGCGCGCGGTGAAGAAGTTGCCCTTCGACTTCGACATCTTCTCGCCTTCCACCTGCAGGTGGCGCGTATGGAACCAGGTGCGCGCGAAGATGTGGTGCCCGGTTGCGCAGCACGACTGCGCGATCTCGCATTCGTGGTGCGGGAAGATGTTGTCCTCGCCACCGGAGTGGATGTCGATCTCGTCGCCCAGGAATGCACGGGCCATCGCGCTGCACTCGATGTGCCAGCCCGGGTAGCCCTCTCCCCACGGCGACGGCCAGCGCATCAGGTGCTTCGGGTCGGGCTTCCAGAGCATGAAGTCGGCCGGGTGGCGCTTCATCGCCTGGTGGGCGGCGTCGATGCGGTCGCCTGCACCCTCGCGCAGGTGGCCCAGCGTGTTGCCGGAGAGCTGCCCGTACGCGGGGAACGAGCACACGTCGAAGTAGACGACGCCATCGGCCGCAACGTATGCATTCCCCCGCGCGACCAGGTCGGAGACCATGGCGACGATCTGCGGGATGCAGCGGGTCGGTCGCGGCATCAGCACGCCGGGATCCTCGCCGCGTGCTGACACGGCCGTCGCCTCCTGCGCGACCTTCAGCCCCAGCAGGCACGCATCCTCGAGGAAGCGGTCGGCATAGAAACCGGCGATCGCTGCAGGGTCGAACGGGTCAATGTCGGCGCCCTGGGGGAGCTTTCCCGACTTCTTCGCCGCGTCCAGCCGCCTCCCGGCCAGGGCCATCTTGTCCTCGCCCGCGCCGTCGGCGGAGGAGTCCTCGGTCATGTGGCCGACGTCCGTGATGTTCATGACGTGGCGCACGCGGTGTCCCAGCAACTCGAGCGTGCGGCGGAGGACGTCGGCATTCAGGAACGAGCGGAAGTTCCCGATGTGCGCGTCGTCGTAGACCGTCGGGCCGCAGGAGTAGAACGTCACCTCGCGGCCCGGCACTTCGGCAGCTACGGTCTCGGCGCGGCGCGAAAGCGAGTTGTGGATCCGCAGTTCCATCGTTCGCAGAGATCCTACCCGCGTGCCGTGCCGAAACGACGCGTCGTACCCGTCAGTTGGTGCCCAGGGAGCTGGTGATGCCACGGGCCTCGATGGCGCGCATTGCGCTCGACATCGAATCGTTGAGTGTCGCACCGATCGCCTGCGCGGTGCTCGGCGCGAACCAATCGATGCTCGTGGGCGAGGCGGGTGCGGACGGCGACAGGGCGGCGCTGCCCGCAGGGACGAGCGACGCGAATGCGCTGCGAGTCTGCTCCTGCCAGTCCCGCACGTACTGCGCGGTGGGCAGGTTCGAGGCGGTCGCCATCTTCAGGAAGAAGCCCATCTCGCCCCAGATGGCCATGCCGGATGCGCCGGCCTCGATCGCGGGCCGCACCTGCTCGGCGCAGAACTCGTCCATCGGGATCGCCTTGTAGGCGGTCGCCACGCCACCAGGCTGGAACCACGGGGACACGACCGGGATGATCGGGCGCTCAGCCACCCCGGCGCGGGTGAACCAACGGTTGACCGCATAGACGCAGGCCTTGCGGTACTCCGCCTCCGCGACCTCGCGGGGGGAAGCGCACCGCGGCATCTGCTGGGCACGCTCGTACACGTCGTAGAGGGACGGCATGAACCAGTCCATCTCCGCCATGATCGGCTCGTAGTTGCGGGCGAACTCCGCGTACTTGATCTCGCGCTGGTCCTTGGTGAGCTGGCCCCAGTCGTTCATGCCCATCCAGTACGGGACACGGGGGAACCCGTAGTAGGTCCACTTCATCTGCGGATACGCGGTGCGCACGGCACGGATGACGTTCACCAGGCTTGCCACCGCACGGTCGAAGCGTGCATCGGCCGGCCCGTTCTTCAGGACCTCGTCGAAGGGATTCTCGATGTCCAGGACGCCCCACTCCGAGTAGCTGGCCTTGGAGAGCTTCTGCCGGATCACCTCGATCACCGCGTTGGAGTCCACATCGACGGCCGTCTGGTCCGAGGGGTCATACGCGCCGAAGTCGCTCTGGTAGACGATCAGGTAGCGCGAAGCGGTCGCGACCGGCGAGACGAAGCCCGCGGCGGGGGCGCTGTCGTAGATGATCGGGAACGAAGTGACCGACTGCGCGGCTGCCAACGCGGCAGGCGCAGTCACCGGCGGAACAGCAGCTGCGGCGAGCGCGGCCGCGGCCGCGGACGCGACCTGGGCGTCAGCCAGTGCCTTCGCGGAAGCGGCAGCGGCGACAGCCTGGACCCTGACGGCGGCCGCCTGTGCCGCAGCGGAACGCGCGGCGGCGGCGGCCTTGGCGGCGGCACGCGCGTGCGATGCGGCGATGGCGCGGGCCTGGGCCGCAGCGGTGGCAGCGGCGGCGCGCGACTGGGCAGCGGCGACTGCGGCAGCAGTCGCGGCGGCACGGGATTGTGCGGCGGCGGCAGCAGCGGCGGCAGCGCTGGACGGCAATGAGCGGGTCGATGCAACGGATGCTGTCTTCGCGCCGGTGGTGGCGGTGGTCCTGGCAACGGTGGCAGGTGGCGTCTTCGCGACGGTCTTTGCGCGGGCGGAGCTCGATGCTGCCGCGGAAGACGAGGCCCGCGGTGCGGACGACTGCATCGCGGGCGAGGCGATCGACGTCGCGGACACGGCGGACGCCGCCACCAGCGCACACGTGAGGCTTGCGATCCGAGTGCCGAACTTGCCAGTGGAATTGTCCATGAAGTGACCCTTCTGCGCGCAATGGCGCAACTCCCCGGAACCGAATGAAACGACTGGTCTTGGTCGGGCGGTCATGTCCCCATCGGGGGAGCCGCCCTCGCCGCATCCCACCACGCATTGGCACGGGGACGCAGGCAACGAGCACCTTGGGATGCGCGCGACGCCTGTGCAAGCGTGCTCGGCAAGGGAACTCGAAAATTCGGCCTGCATGGGTCGGTTTGTCCGGTTCCGATGGCCATTATGCGGACCGCAGATGCGGGATGCCGAACCACGCGGACATGGCGCGACGCGCACGAGCGCCACCGGCTTCATCGGCAGTTACTTCTGCAGGGCCTTCCAAGCGGCAGGCCACGAAGTCGTCGGCATCGACCGCCCCACCTACTTCGCGGTGAACTAGACCGCGTCCTAGCTCGTCCGCGAGCAGCGGGACGCCGCGGGTAGCCAGCCCTTTGAGCACGGCTCGCCCCACAAAGCCACCGCCACCGATGAGCAGATTACCCTTGCTAGGAAGGTCTACGGACGAGAAAACTTCGAAGGGGGCGGCCGGAGACTACCATCGCGAGAACTGCCGCCACTGTGAGGCACACGCACCATGCACGCACGCTTCGAACTTCGCCACCGCGGGACCGGTCGCCTCCTGCTTGCGGCCATGTTCGCCGCCGTTGCCGTCGACCGCTCGATGGCGGCCGAGGCACTCCCGAGCGAATGGCACGTCTCGACGCGCGGGGACGATTCGTGGTCGGGGCTCCTCGCGACACCCACCGCCGACGGCAGCGACGGTCCCTTCCGGACTCCCGATCGCGCGCGCCTGGCCGTCCGGCGGGTGGCGCAGGATGGGCAGGCGCAGGCCGTCCGGCAGGTGATCATCCACGCCGGCACGTACCGGCTCGCCAACGGGCTCGTGCTGGACGATTCGGCATCGGGATCACCGGGTGCTCCGACGATCTTCCGCTCGGCGGGAGACGGCGAGGTGGTGCTCACCTCGGGTGCCGCCTTGTTCGCACGCGCGCTCTCCAAGGTGACCGATCCGGCGACGCTGGGACGCCTGTCACCACAGGCACGCCGCGCGGTGATGCAGCTGGACGGCTCGGCGCTCGGCTTCACCAGGTGGCCCAACCGCATCCGGACGCTCCCGCCGGGCGCGGAGCTCTTCGTCGATGGGCAGCGCATGCGGATCGCGCGTTGGCCGAACACCGGGTGGGCCACCATCGCCGACTTCGGTGACCACGGCGCCGAGGACACGGCGGACGCGCAGACCGGGCACGGCGCCACGTTCACGTTCGAGGGCGACCGGCCCCGAACCTGGAACATCGAGTCCGGTGCGTGGCTGCAGGGATTCTGGCGGTGGGACTGGAATGCCGAGACCGTCAAGGTCGCGTCGATCGACCGGGAACGGCAGAGCATCACCTTGGCTGCGCCGACCACCTACGGCGTGCAGAAGGGGAACCCGAGCCCACGACGCTTCCGCGCGCTCAACGTGCTGTCCGAGCTGGACGAACCCGGCGAGTATTGGGTGGATCCGGCAACGCTCAACGTGGTGCTGTGGCCGCCGACGCAGAAGGCGGACTCGGCGTTCGTGGTCTCGTCGTCGGCCACGCCGGTCATCACCGTCGACGGCGCGCACGACATCATCCTCTCCGGCCTCACGCTCGAGGCGACGCAATCGAGCTGCGTCGTGGTCCGGGGCGGGCAGCGGGTTGCCATCGTCGGGTGCGAGGTGCGCAACGCACGCGAGTTCGGCATCCGCATCGATGGCGGCACGGGTCACTCCGTGCGTGCATGCGATGTCCACTCGACCGGCTGCGGCGGCATCCGCGTGGAGGGGGGCGACCGCAAGGAGCTGGTGGGCTGTGGTCACGAGGTGACCAACTGCCACATCCGGCAATTCGCGGAACTGAAGATGACCTTCGCGCACGGCGTGCACGCCGAGGGCGTCGGCGTCCGCATCGCGAACAACCTGATCGAGGACGCACCGCACCAGGGCGTCTACGTCCAGGGCAATGACAACGTGTTCGAGCGGAACTTCGTGCGCAACGTCTGCCTGGAGACCGACGACTGCGGCGCGTACTACTCCGGGCGCAACCCATCGTGCCGCGGCAACGTGATCCGCGGAAACTGCTTCATGGACATCGGCAGCATCGATAGGCTCGGCTGCGCGTCCGTCTACTTCGACGACGGACAGGGGGGCGACGTGCTGACCGGCAACGTGTTCGTGCGCGGTTCGCGCGGGACGTTCGGCGCGATCTTCCTCAACGGCGGCCGGGACATCCAGGCGCAGGGCAACGTGTTCATCGACTGCCAGCTGGCACTGGGCTCGGCACCCTGGGACGAAGCCCGCTGGGGGAAGGCGCTTGCCGGCGAGGGCGAGCAGGCCTTCCTGCGGTGGCCGGACCTGATCAGCAAGGAAGTGGATATCCGGAGCCCGGCCTACCTCCGCAAGTACTCCCGGCTGAGCGGGTTCTTCAAGCGCGAGACCTGGCAGGACCATCACGTCTCCGCCGAATGCAACGTGCTGGCTGGCTGCAAGCGCACCTTCACCGGCGACTGGCGGTTCCCGCCTGACCGGAACGTGTTCGAGCCCACCGCGGACGCCGCCTTCGTGGACGTGGCCGCGGGAAACCTCTCCCTCCGACGGGCGCCCGGGGGTGCCGAACGCGCGCCCTGCTACGAACCGCCATCGCTCCCCTCCATCGGGCTGCAGGTTGACTCGATCCGAAGGTCGGTGGACCAGAAGGACCGGCCGACGCTCGCGCCAAGAATTCGAACAGGTACCTAACAGACCTCCGTCCGAGACGGCTTGCCCGGAGAAGCGCGCTTTCGGCCGCCTTGGCTTCATGTAGGCCGCCGGAAAATACGATGATGCTCCTGCACCCGGGTTCCGGGCTGCCTCCTAAGACCATGACAAGGAACACCCAGCGATGAAGAAAGCGATCGTCACCGGCATCACCGGACAGGATGGCAGTTACCTGGCGCAGCTCTTGCTGGCCAAGGGCTACGAGGTGCACGGCGTCGTCCGGCGCGCCAGCAGCTTCAACACGCAGCGCATCGACCACATCTACCAGGACCCGCACCAGCCCGGCGCACGCCTCAAGCTGCACTACGGCGACCTGAACGACGGCAGCAACCTGGCGGACATCGTCCGCCGCGTCGACCCCGACGAGGTCTACAACCTTGCCGCGCAGAGCCACGTCCGCGTCAGCTTCGACATGCCGGTCTACACCGTGGACACGGACGCGCTGGGCGCGCTCAAGCTGCTTGAGGCGGTCCGCGTGCACCAGTCGCAGACCGGCAGCACGGTGCGCTACTACCAGGCGAGCAGCAGCGAGATGTTCGGCAAGGTGCAGGAAGTGCCGCAGCGCGAGACCACGCCGTTCTACCCCCGTTCCCCGTACGGCTGCGCGAAGGTCTTCGCGCACTGGATCACGGTGAATTACCGCGAGAGCTTCGGGATGCACGCCAGCTGCGGCATCCTCTTCAACCACGAGAGCCCGCTGCGCGGCGAGACGTTCGTCACCCGCAAGATCACGCGCGCCGTCGGCCGCATCAAGCTGGGCATGCAGTCCAAGCTCTACCTGGGCAACCTCGACGCGCTGCGCGACTGGGGATTCGCCGGCGACTACGTCGATGCCATGTGGCGGATGCTCCAGCAGGAGAAGCCGGACGACTACGTCATCAGCACGGGCAAGATGATCAGCGTGCGCGAGTTCTGCCAGCTGGCATTCGGCCAGGTCGGACTAGACTACAAGGACTTCGTGGAGGTCGACCCGCGCTACTTCCGCCCGGCGGAGGTGGAGCAGCTGCTCGGCGACTGCACGAAGGCGCAGCGCGCGCTGGGCTGGACGCCCAAGACCTCGGTCGAGCAGCTGGCCCGCATGATGGTCGAGCACGACCTAGAGCTGGCGAAGCGCGAGAAGACCCTGCGCGACGCCGGCCACAGCATGCCGGACAACACCGGCCACGACCAGTGATGCTCGGCGCCGCCCCCGGCGGCACAATCGACGCATGATCCAGATCGCTTCACAGGTCCTGTTGGTGATCGCGACGATGATGGCAATCGTGCGCCCGGTCTG
>JBILWQ010000280.1:0-3210 GCA_044369805.1 Phycisphaerales bacterium | reverse complement strand
CATGAACTTGTTCGCGCCGCCGCGCCAGCCCCGATCCGCGAAGACAGCCACGGCATCGGTGCGGCGCCACTGGCCCGGCCCCACACCCGGCCGCACACGCGCCCAGCCGTCCATGGGCGAGCCATCCGCGCCGGAGGCAGGCAGCAGCCCCTCGGCCCCGAGGTAGGAGGTGTTGTACTGGTACCCGGTGAAGGGATCGGAGCCGAAGGTGCTGGCGGACACGCATGCCGGACACTGCTGCACCTCCTGAGGCTGATCGGTGAACTTCCAGATGGAGCCCGGCCTGACCTGGCCAGCCTGCTGCTCGAAATCCCACGCCACCGTGCGCAGCGAGCCCGCCCGCTGGAAGTACAGGATGGCCGGCGGCAGGTGACCGCCGTGGGTTGCGGCATAGGCCTGCGAGGCCAGGGAGATCTGTCGCAGGTTGCAACGGCAGCGCTCGCTGCGGGCGCGGTCGCCGGCGGCGCGAAGGCCACCCACCGAGAGCGCCACCAGCAGGCTGGTCACGCCCAGCGCCACGGTCACCTCGACCAGCGTGAGTCCGCGTCGCCTCACGAGAACCTCAGGAGCATCGCTCCGATGTCGCCGGCGTCCACGGTGCCGCTGCCGTCCAGGTCACCCTCGGGACCGCTTGTGCCGAACAGGACCAGCAGGGATCCGATGTCGCCGGCATCCACGCTGCCGCTGCCATCGAGGTCGGCCGGATCGCCCGCCGGCGGAATCACCGCCACGGCGTCGATCTCCGGACTGCCTGGCTGCCCCGCAGCATGGGAGATGCGCACGAACCGAGCCCAGGCGAGGCCGGTGGAGGCCAGGTCCACGCCCACGCCGCCTGCGCCTCCGTCGTACGCCGCGACCACGTCCGCGTAGCTCAAGCCCTCGAGCGACTGCTCCGTGATCGCGGGGTCCGTGGCGCGGAGAACGTCCGTGGGCACCTGGCCCTCGCTCGTGTCGTAGGGGCCCGCATCCATCCAGCCCATGGTGGGCAGCGGCCCGTCGGCCAACCTCTCCGGAACCAGCATCCACTGCACGCCGTCGGCGCTCACCTCGATGCGGCCGCCTTCGCCTGCGCACATGAGCGGCGTGCCCGTGCCGGCGATCAAGTCGGTGAAGAAGGCGTTGCCGTAGACGATCAGGTCGATGCCGAAGCGGTGGCCCGGGTCATCGGTGGCCGGCGATCCGAGTTCCAGCGTCAGCGATCCGCCAGCACCGATCGACACGACCTGATCGGGCCGATATGCGGGCTGAAAGGGGGTCACCGTCTCAAGGGAGCCGGGGTAGCCCGTCATGCGAGCCGGCTCGCCCAGCGCTGACTGCGGTGAGCGATGGCCGGGCGCTGCGCCACTGCCCGGCGCGTAGGAGATCACGCCCGTGGCGAACCACGACTGCGCGAAGGCGCCGCCGCTGATCAGCACGTGAACGAAGAGAGGAGTCAACACACGCCGCACGCCAACCTCCATTCCCTTGGAGGCCGCTCGGAGCCCCGTTGCGCGGGGGCGCGAGCCGATGGTCGAGGCAGGTCTTCCGACTTCGGGCTTGGCAGGTCCCGCCTTCCCGGTCCGGTTGGGGACCAGTGGCTTCGGGGAGCTGCGCTGCGGGGCCAAAGTGCCCCGCGCCCGTCACGGCGGCGCGTCCGCGGCGGATTCACACCGCCTTCCCTCGACCAGAAGACCGCATGCGACGGCGTCTGGTCGGTGCCCGGGTCCTCCCCCGGGACACCTCGACGGGGGCAGCATAGCCGGGGGCGAGCGTCACGCCTTTGCCGGGATTCCGGTAGATTCACGATTTCCGCGGCCGGCGGCTGCGGCACCCCTTGGAGAACCCACGCATGCCACTCGCTGTCCTGCTCGCGCTGCTCTCGACTCTCGTCTTCGCGATGCCCGCCCTGGCCCAGGATGCGCCTGGCGAAGAGCCGCCCGTCTCGGAGGAGTCCGAGGCCAGCGGCATGGACGAGGCCGCCGCCATGGCCGCCCAGATGCGGCAGATGCAGAAGATGCTCGATGCCCAGCTGGCGAAGGTGACCGATCCCGCCCAGCTGGAGCAGATGCTGGCCGCGATCGAAGCGCAGGCCGCGCAGCTTCCGCCTGAGGCGCGGCCCATGCTCGACGTGGTTCGGAAGAAGATCGAGGCGCGCATGGCCGCGTTGCAGGCCGCCGGCGACGCGGTGAAGCCGGACGAGGGCGATGCCGAACCGCAGGAGCCCGTGGTCACGCCCGAGGCCCAGGAGTCGCTGGACACGTTCATGCATGCGGCCCTGATCGGCCGCCCCGACCTGGTGAAGTCGGCGCTGGATCGCCTGCTCGCCGACGAGGTGTCGGCCCGCAGTCTCGCCGACATGGTGGACCGCCCGGGCCTGGGTGACCGCTTCGACCGCGCCGCTGAGGCCTGCGGTTCCATGGAGGGCGTGGCCCAGGCGTCCCGGACGCTGGCGACGAAGCTGGAGGCGGGCCGGCTGGAGCTGGCCCGCGATCCTGCCCGGCTCAAGCAGGCCGTGGCCGGATTGACCGGCACGCTTCGGCAGCAGTCGATCGCCATGCGTCGACTCGAGGCCGCGGGTGCGTTCGCGGTCCCACCACTGCTTCGCGCCATGGTGGATGGCACCGATCCCCGACTGGAATTGATGGCGGAGCGAACCATCCTCCAGATCGGCCGCTCCGCGGTGGTGCCGCTGTGCGATGCGCTGCCCTCGCTGCCATCCGCCCGTCAGGTGACGGTCTGCCGCATGCTGGGCTCGATCGGCAACCGGCTTGCGGCGCCATGGCTTGCCTCGCTCGCCGCCGCGCCGTCGACCACGCCCGATGTCCGCCAGGCTGCGCAACAGGCGCTCACCCAGGTCGGGGCGGCGTCGGCGGATCCTGCTCCGCTGTGGACCTCGCTGGCCCGCGACTACCTGGTCGGCGGCGATGGACTGCTGCCGTATCCATCGGAGTCCCGGCAGGCCATGTGGAGCTTTGACCCGGATCACGGCCTCATGCCCTCCGTGACCGGCTCCGACGCCTATCTGGACCGGATGGCGCAGCGATGCGCCGTGGAGGCCATGAAGCTGGATGCGCAGAACAGCGTGGCGCTGAGCGTCTATCTGGTGGCTGGTCTTCGTCTGGCCGGTGACGATCCGTCGCGTGCGCCCTCGGGCGTGCTTTCGCCCGCGGCGCTGGTCATGGCGGCCGGTCCCGGCGTGGCGCAGCAGGTGCTGGCCCTTGCCCAGGAGAT
>JBILWQ010000277.1:0-3236 GCA_044369805.1 Phycisphaerales bacterium | reverse complement strand
TGGAGCGTTCCAAAACATCTGGGTGCAACGATGTCGAGTCAGAACAGGCCGTGATAGACTCAAAAACGAGTTGCGGGTGTAGCTCAGTTGGTAGAGCGTCAGCTTCCCAAGCTGAATGTCGCGGGTTCGAGTCCCGTCTCCCGCTTTCACGGCCGTGACACCGCCCACCACACCCCCGCCCATGATCGCCCCCCAGAAGCGGATGACCGGCATGCTGGGACACCCAGTGGCCGAGAATCCCATCGACCGCATGTTCGATGCGGTCTACGCGCATCACGGCCTGAACTGGCAGTTCTGGAAGAACGACATCGCGAACGAGGCCGACCTGGCTCTGGCGGTGAAGGCGCTGCGCGCGCTCGGCTACAGCGGCATGTGCATCACGGTGCCCTGGAAGGTGGCGGTGATTCCCCTCCTCGATCAGGTGGACCAGGATGTGCTCGCCATCGGCGCAGCCAACTACATGACCATCGAGAACGGTCGCCTGATCGGGCACAACAATGACGGCAAGGGCGTGGTGAAGGCGATCGCCAAGGTGGCGCCACTCAAGGACCAGCGCGTGGTCATGCTGGGCGCCGGTGGCGCCGGCCGCGCCATGGCGGTCGAGATCGCGTGGGCGGGGGCCGCCCACCTGACCCTGGTCACCCGACGCGAGGCGCAGGGCCGGGAGGTGGCGGAACGCGTGCGGAAGGCCAGCGGCGTGCCGTGCGAGTGGCAGGCATGGCAGTCACCGGTGCGCGTTCCCGTGGGCACCACCATGCTGATGAACGCCACGCACCTGGGCTGCGCACCCGAGCTCGAGGAAGTTCCGATCGACTGGACCACCGTGCCACCTGGTTGCCTGGCGGTGGATGTCATCACCAACCCTCGTATCACCCCATTCCTGCAGCAGGCGCGCGATCGGGGCTGCCCCATCGTGGACGGTGTGGAGATGCTGGTGCAGCTGGCCATGCAGATCTTCGAGCGATGGACCGGCATCAGGCCCGAGGAGTCGGTGTTCCAGCGGGCCGTCGCCACCGCGCTGGGCGAAGCGCCCGCCGACGTTTCAGGCGGCCTCCGCCGTCATGAGACGGTTCGTCGCCCGTGACCGCGGCGTTAGGCTCGTCCGCATGAGCCTCACCATCCGCACGATCGAGCCTCGTGACCTCGACGAGGTGCGCGCCGAACTGCACCGCCACTGGCACGGCACCCAGATCTGGTCGCTCGGCCGCTGCCACCAGGCCGACGCGCTGCCCGGATTCGTGGCCGAAGTCGATGGCACCTTCGCCGGCCTGCTCACGCTCAACATGGATCCCGGCGGCTGGCAGTGCGAGGTGATCACGCTCAGCAGCCGGGCCACCGCAGCGGGCATCGGAGCCGCCCTGCTTGCGGCGGCCGAATCGCACGCCCGTGCCGCCGGCTGCCGACGCATCTACCTGACCACCACCAACGACAACAGTGGAGCCATCCGCTTCTACCAGCGGCAGGGCTGGCAATTCGCCGCGCTGCACAAGGGCATCGTGGATCGCGTGCGGCGGCTGGTGCCCGATCTGCCTCTGCTGGGGCATGACGGAATCCAGATCCGCGACGAGATCGAGTTCGATCGCTGGCTGGTGCATGCGGAGCCGGGCCGCGCGACGCGCGTTTGACGCCCTCAACCACGCCTCGCACACGACGACCCATCAAGGAACGAACCGATGAACAGTCCTGACGCCATGCATGCCAACGCCGCGACCCGCTTCGTGCACGGAGGTCCGTTCAAGGGGGTGGTGCTGGCGGCCATCCTGGCCGGCGCCGCACTGGTGGGCCTGGAGACCGTGCCTTCCATCCGCGAGCGATTCGGCGGCCTTGTCAACACGGCCGACCGCTTCATCCTGGCGATCTTCGTGATCGAGGTGCTGCTGAAGCTGGCGGCCGAGGGCTCGCGGCCATGGCGCTACTTCAAGGATCCGTGGAACGTGTTCGACTTCGCGGTCACCGCCATCTGCCTGCTGCCCTTCAACGCTCGCTTCGCGCAGGTGCTTCGGCTTGGTCGCGCCGCCCGAAGCCTGCGGCTGGTCACCGCCCTGCCCCGGCTGCAACTGATCGTGGGAGCCCTGCTCCGCAGCCTTCCCAGTTTCGGCTGGATCACGCTGCTGCTGTTCATGCTGCTCTACGCCTACAGCGTGATGGGCGTGTTCATCTTCGGCCCGAAGGATCCCGAGCGCTTCGGCTCGCTCGGCGCCAGCATGCTGACCATGTTCGGCACGCTCACGCTCGAGGGCTGGATCGACGTGATGGACACGCAGATGCGGAATGGATCCACCGTGGTCGCGCCGCTGTTCTTCGTCACCTTCATCCTCTCCGGCACCATGATCTTCCTCAACCTGCTGGTCGGCGTCATCGTGAACAGCATGGCCGAGATGCCCGGGGCGGATGGCGGTCAGAGGCCCCAACCGCCTGCCTCACCCCTGCCCTCGCTGCATGCGCCTGGCGCGGACGCGAAGCATGTGGAACTGCTGGTCGAGCGCGTCGCGCAACTGCAGTCCACCCTCGACCGGATGTCCCGCGAACTTCAGGAACTGCGGTCGGGCCGCTAAGGTCTCCCGCGAGGCCTCAGCCTTCCTTGGACATGATCTCGTCGATCAGGCGGTTGGCCGCGTCGCGGGCCCGTTGGGCTTGATCACGCTCGAGCACCTCGCGGGCTGGCGCGTGAACCTCGCGATCCGGGCACGCATCCGGCGGATCGCCGGGATCATCGGCCACGCACACGCCCCCGAACCCATCCCTGGTGTCCATGGAGTGTCTCCTTCACGTCAAGGTTGCGAACCCGGGCTCCTTCACCGGGATGCACCAACCATGGATTCCCGTTCCGTCCGTGCAAGTCATTCCGGTCATTCCGGCGGAATGCCCGGGTGCACCCGAGCGGCCCGCTGCTCAGGCGTGCTGGCGCTTCCGAACCTCGCCGCTCACCCCTCGCGGTCCATGATCGACACAAGTTGGCAATCGGAGCGTCCGCAGGAGCATGCATGGACTTCGGTGGGCCACCCGTGCGTCGCGGAGACCGCAATCCCGGCAAGGGTCTCGGGTGCATCCGTCCGGGACATCACCCCGGGCGTGTGCGGATCACTGCGGCCTGCGGCATGCCCGATCGGGCCGATCGCCAACAACCATCGGAACAGACTCGAATCGGACACGACACTTCCCTCCTCCCCGGTCCCTTCCGTGCGGTCCGGGCTTCAGCATCGGACTCGCCTCAGCGTCCCATTCCGGCTGGCGCA
>JBILWQ010000278.1:0-3236 GCA_044369805.1 Phycisphaerales bacterium | reverse complement strand
CACCGGCGCCGCAGGCTTCATTGCCCCACGGCACCTGAAGGCCATCAAGGAGAATGGCCACTCGGTGGTTGCCGCGGTGGATCCGCATGACAACGTGGGCATCATCGACAGCTACTTCCCGGACGCGGACTTCTTCACGGAACCGGAACGCTTCGATCGGCATCTGGACAAGTTGCACCGTGAGGGCAGAGGTGTGGACTACGTCTCCATCTGCTCGCCCAACTACCTCCATGACGCCCATATCCGCATGGCGCTGCGCAACGGGGCCCACGCCATCTGCGAGAAGCCGATCGTGCTCAACCCCTGGAACGTGGATGCCCTGTCCGCCATCGAGGCGGAGAGTGGTCGTCGCGTGCACACCATCCTGCAGCTCCGGCACCACCCCGCGATCATTGCCTTGCGGGAACGTTTTGCGGGCGTGCGTGATCGGATGATCGATGTGGACGTGACGTACATCACCTCGCGCGGCCGCTGGTACCACCGCAGCTGGAAGGGCAACCTGGAGAAGTCCGGCGGTGTGGCCACCAACATCGGCGTGCACTTCTTCGACATGCTGGGCTGGATCTTTGGCGGCATGCGATCGTCCGTGGTGCACCGCCGCCAGGAGGATTGCGCAGCTGGTGTGCTGGAGCTGGAGCGGGCCCGTGTGCGATGGTTCCTCTCCGTGAACGCGGAGCATCTGCCGGAGGCACAGCGGACCAAGGGGCAGCGGACCTTCCGGTCCATTTCCGTGGATGGTGCCGAGGTGGAGTTCAGCGAGGGTTTCACCGATCTGCACACGGTGAGCTACCGCGAGATCCTGGCGGGCCGCGGTTATGGCCTGCATGACGCCCGGCCCAGCATCGAGATGGTGCACGCCATTCGCCATGCCTCCATGACCCAGCTGATCGGCGACTATCACCCCCTGTGCCAGCAGGTCGAGGCGGTGCGACCATGAGCGCGGTCCCGGCGGCCGCCACAGGTGGAGCGGGTTTCACCGTCCACCCGAGCGCCATCGTCGACCCCGGTGCACAGATCGGCGCCGGCAGCCGCGTCTGGCACTTCGTGCATGTGTGTGGCGGGGCTCGCATCGGCGAGCGCTGTTCGCTTGGGCAGAACGTGTTCGTGGGCAACCGTGTGGTGATCGGGAACAACGTGAAGATCCAGAACAACGTCTCGGTCTACGACAACGTGATCCTGGAGGATGACGTGTTCTGCGGCCCAAGCATGGTGTTCACCAACGTCTACAACCCGCGTTCGGCGGTCACGCGCAAGGACGAGTACCGCGACACGCTGGTGAAGCGGGGTGCCACGCTGGGGGCCAACTGCACGGTGGTGTGCGGCATCACCATTGGCGAGCATGCCTTCGTTGCGGCCGGTGCGGTGGTGAACCGCGATGTGAAGCCGTTCGCGCTGATGGCTGGCGTGCCTGCTCGGCAAATCGGGTGGATGAGCAAGTTCGGCGAGCGCGTGCCGCTGCCGTTGACGGGAGCCGGCGAGTTCCGCTGTCCGCACACCGGCAGTGTGTACCGCCTGAGCGGCGATTCGCTTTCCTGCAGTTGAGTGTCGGGCTGGGTGGCGGGCAGGGCTGTTCGCCTCAAACCGCCACTGCCGCCAACCCAAGCGCCTTCGCCATGGTCGTGCCCAGATCCGCCGGGCTCTCCGCCACGGTCACGCCGCAGCTTCGCAAGGCATCCATCTTCGCCTGCGCCGTGTCGTTCGCTCCGCCGATGATCGCGCCGGCATGCCCCATGCGCTTGCCCTTGGGCGCCGTGCGCCCGGCGATGAACGCGGCCACCGGCTTTCTGATGTGCCGCTGGATCCACGTGCCCGCGTCGATCTCGTCCTGCCCGCCGATCTCGCCGATCAGGATAACGCCGTCGGTCTCCTGATCCGCGTTGAACATGCTGAGCGCGTCGATGAAGTTGAGCCCCTTCACCGGGTCGCCGCCGATGCCCACGCAGGTGCTCTGGCCGATGCCCAGCGTGCTGGTCTGCCACACCGCCTCGTAGGTGAGCGTGCCGCTGCGGCTGATGATGCCGACCGCACGGCCCGTGCTGGCATCGCTGCGGTGCGTGTGGATGTAGCCCGGCATGATGCCGATCTTGCAGCCACCAATGAAGCCCTTGCCGTCGGGAAGGCGCTTGCCGGGCGTGATCACGCCGGGGCAGTTCGGGCCGACCAGCGTGGTGTGCGGGTAGCGATCATCGAGCAGGCTGCGCGTGCGAACCATGTCCTGCACAGCGATGCCTTCTGTGATGCAGCAGATCACGCCGATGCCGGCGTCGGCGGCCTCAAGGATCGCGTCGGCCGCGAACGGCGGTGGAACGAAGATCATGGTGGCAGTGGCGCCGGTCGCCTTCACCGCTGCGTGCACGGTGTCGAAGATCGGCAGCCCGTTCGGATCCTTGGTGCCGCCCTTGCCGGGCGTGACGCCGCCGACCATCTGCGTGCCGTAGTCCAGGCAGCCCTTGGTGTGGAACGCGCCGGCCGAGCCGGTGATGCCCTGGCAGATCACGCGTGTGGAACCGTCGATCAGGATGCTCATGGAACGCGGAAAGATAGCGGAATTCAGGCTCGATACCATCGCCCGCATGGCTGGCTTGACCTACGCCCAGAGCGGTGTCGACATGGAAGCGGGCGACCGCGTGGTGGATCTGATCAAGCCCGCGCTGCGTCGCACGCACGGCCCGCGCGTGATGGGTGCGTATGGCGGTTTTGGCGCCATGTTCAGGCTGGATTTCAAGGAGCGGATCTTTCGGAGGAACTACAAGGATCCGGTTCTTGTGGCGTGCACCGACGGCGTGGGGACCAAGGTGCTGCTGGCGATCCAGATGGGTCGCCTGGACACGATCGGCATCGACTGCGTGGCGATGAACGTGAACGACCTGATCGTGCAGGGGGCCGAGCCGCTGTTCTTCCTGGACAATCTGGGACTCAGCCGCATCAAGCCCGAGGAGACGGCGGCGATCATTCAGGGTGTGGCCAACGGGTGCGAGATCGCCGGATGCTCGCTGATCGGCGGCGAGTGCGCCGAGATGCCGGACATCTACAAGGCGGGGGACTTTGACATTGCGGGCTTTGCGGTGGGGGTGGTCGAGGCGAAGCGCACCGTCGAGGGTGACCGGGTGAAGAAGGGTGACCTGATCATCGGACTTCCTTCGAGCGGGGTGCATTCCAACGGCTATGCGCTCGTGCGGCGCATCGTGAAGGAGGCGAAGCTGGATCTGGGCAAGGCGTACGCGGATGCCGGCTCG
>JBILWQ010000276.1:0-3251 GCA_044369805.1 Phycisphaerales bacterium | reverse complement strand
AGTCCCATGGCCATGCCGATCGTGGTGCTCTTGCCGGCCCCGTTGGGGCCCAGAAGCCCGAAGATTTGGCCCCGTTCCACGCGAAGTGAAAGCCCGTCGACCGCGGCGACGCCGTCAAAGCGTTTCACGAGACCATCGAGGCGGAGCATGCCGGAAAGGTATCCGGACGCATCCCGTTCGCCGTCATGGTCGAATGCGGGGGACATGGTTCGCGTGGCCCTCGCGATGCTCACCCACGACAAGGCGAAGTACCTCGCCCTGGTGGCCGGCATCGCCTTCGCCAGCCTGCTCATCAGCCAGCAGGCCGCCATCTTCTGGAGCGCGCTTCGCAGCAGCACCTATGGCGTGCAATCGGCCAGCGCCGCCGACATCTGGGTGATGAAGCCCAACGTGGAGATCCTCGACCTGGCCGACCCGATGCGCGAGGGCGTCGTCAACCAGGTCCGGTCGGTGCCGGGCGTGCAGTGGGCGGTGCCGTACTACCAAGCCCTGGGCATGGTGCGGACGCGTCAGGGGTCCTTCCGCCCGGTGCTGGTGATCGGCGTCGACGACGCCACGCTCATCGGGGCGCCCGCGGCTCGCATGGTGGCGGGCGACGTGCATGCGCTCGACCGACCGAACTCGGTCATCTTCGACATCAGCGGCTACCAGCAGAACTTCCCCGACCTGCCGGTCGAGATCGGCCAGGAGGTCGAGATCGGCCAGACTCGAGCCGTGGTCGGCGGCTTCTGCAAGGCGCCGCCAGCCTGGGGCGGCCAGACGGTGCTGTACGCCAAGCGATCGCTCGCGGTGCAGATGAGCCGCGAGACCGACAACACCGTCAGCTTCGTGCTGGCCAAGGCCATGGACGGGCATGACCCGCAGCGCGTGGCGGACGAGATCGAGCGGCAGACCGGCCTGAAGGCGCGGAGCAGCCGCGGGTTCTCGGCCGAGATCATCATCTGGATGCTCCGCTACTCCGGCGTGGCCGAGTTCTTCGGCGTCACGATCCTGATGGGCGTGGTGATCGGCGTGGCCGTGGTGGGGCAGACCTTCTATCTCTTCAGCGTGGAGAACGTGAAGCAGTTCGCCACCCTCAAGGCCATCGGCATCGGCAACCGCAGCGTGCTGGGCATGATCTTCCTGCAGGCCTCGGTGGTGGCCGTGCTGGGCTTCGCCTTCGGCGTCGGCGCTGCCAGCGTGTTCTTCGCGTTCTTCGGACCGGGCACCGGGGGACTTCGCGGCATGAACATGCCCGTCGCGGTCTTCGTGGGCACCGGAGTGTTCATCTACGCCATGGTCGTGGCCAGCTGCTTCCTCTCCATCCGGCGCGTGCTCACCGCGGATCCGGCCATCGTGTTCCGGAACTGACCCATGGACACCGACCTGAAGGGCGTGCACTGCCGCGATGTCGAGCGATCGTTCGACTCGGCCGGCGTGCGCCAGCACGTGCTCAAGCGCCTTCGGTTCGATGCCGAGCCGGGCCAGCTCACCATGCTCATCGGCCCCTCAGGCTGCGGGAAGACCACGCTCATCTCGATCATCGCCGGGCTGCTCGGTTGCGACGGCGGGTCGGTGCGGGCGCTCGATCAGGAGCTCTCGGGCATGGAGCCCGAAGCACTGCTCGACTTCCGGCTGCACCGGATCGGCTTCGTGTTCCAGCAGTACAACCTCATCTGGGGCCTCACGGCCGCGGAGAACGTCGCGGTGCCGCTGGTGGCGGCGGGGCAGCGGTGGCCCGAGGCGCTCGCGAGGGCCGCCGACATGCTCGGTCGGCTTGGATTGAGCGGTCACCTGACCAAGCTGCCCAAGCAGCTCAGCAGCGGCCAGCAGCAGAGGGTGGCCATCGCACGGGCCCTGGTGCACGACCCCGACCTGCTGCTCTGCGACGAGCCCACCGCCGCGCTCGACGCCCGCAGCGGCCATCAGGTCATGGAACTGCTCCGCAGCGTGGCGGTGCGGCCCGGCCGGGTGGTGATCGTCGTCAGCCACGACCAGCGGGTGTTCGGCTTCGCCGACCGCATCGCCGAAATGGACGACGGCGTGGTGGTCCGGGTCGAGGACCGCGTTCCCAGCCAGGTCGCCTACCCTTCAGGCCCCACGTGATGCTCCGCCGACTCCTGCCCATCGCCGCCGCGCTGTCCTTCGGCTTCGCCGTGGCCGTCACCTGGCTGCTGACCCCGTCGAGCGCGGTGACCGCGCCACCCAACCAGCCCGCACGGAGCACCCTGGGCGAGGAACGCGTGGCGGGTCTGGGCGTGGTCGAGCCACGCGGCGAGCGCATCGCCGTGGGCACCGCCGTTCCAGGCATCGTGGACCGGATTCTGGTGAAGCCGGGCGACAAGGTGACGGAGGGGCAGCCACTGTTCGTTCTCGAGACGGACGAGCGACAGGCCGAACTGGCCATGCGCGTCGCTGCGCTGCAGCTGGAGGAAGGTCGCCTCGAGCGTCTGGCCGCGCAACCGCGACCCGAGGACCTGCCGCCGCTCGAGGCCAAGGTGAAATCCGCCGAGGTCGAGGCGGAGCGCACTCGGGGCACCTTCGAGCGCGTGAAGGCCGCTCGCGAGGCCGGCGCCGCCAGCGTGGAGGACCTCGAGCAGCGCCGCTTCGCCATGCTGGCCGCTCAGGCTTCGCTTGACCAGATCCGCGCCGAACTGGTTCGCGTGAAGGCCGGTGCCTGGAAGGCCGACCTGGAGGTTGCTCGCCGCGAGGTCGCCTCGGCAAGGGCTTCGGTGGAGCGTGCCCGGACCGATCTCGAGCGGCTCACCGTGAAGGCTCCGATCGGCGGCACGGTGCTGAAGGTCGACGTGCGCGAAGGCGAATATGCCACCGCCGGCAGGCTGGACAGCCCCATGGTCACGCTCGGCGACGACGGTCCCATGCACGTGCGGGTGCAGGTCGACGAGGACGACGCCGTGCGGGTGCGTGAGGGTGCCCGTGCCGAGGCCTTCACCCGTGGACGGGATCCCGCCCAGCTGCACCTGAAATTCGTCCGCATCGAGCCGAGCGTGGTGCCGAAGACCAGCCTTCGTGGCCTGGTCACCGAACGCGTGGACACCCGCGTGCTCATGGTCGTCTACGAGGTCGAGAAGGCCGATGGCCCGGTCTACGTGGGCCAGCAGGTCGACGTGTTCATCGAAGCATCATCGCCCTGAGTCGATCGCTCGCCGCCGCTGATCCGATTCCCCCACACCAAGCGACGCGTCCGGCATGGCCCGCAATGCGGTGTCGCGCCGAGCGAAGCGAGAGCCCAACCTGTTCCGCAGGATGGG
>JBILWQ010000275.1:0-3252 GCA_044369805.1 Phycisphaerales bacterium | reverse complement strand
AGACCACGATGATCGGCTGCGAATCACCCATCCTCTGAAGGCTACCGGCCCCGGCATGTCGGCCTGCACGAGCGGCATGCTCTATGCTTCCCACATGCTTCGCATGCCCACGCTCATCGCGGCCATCCTGGTGCTTGCCTGCTCGATGCGCGCCCCGGCCGAGGAGATGCTCGAGCGTCGCGCCCGCGAGGCCGCGGGGATCCTCGCCGAGAAGCCCTCGTGGCCGGAGGATCTCTTCCACCCGTCCTTCACCGCGCAGGTGAGTGACGAGAAACTGGCCATCATCGGCCGGCAGTTCTTCCAGAAGTGCGGCGGGGTGAAGGCCGTGCAGCAGACTTCATCCAAGGGGCCCCACGCGGGCACCTTCGACCTGATCACCGAGAAGGATCTGGTGGTGCCCATGACGCTGGCGGTGGACGACCAGCCGCCCTTCGAAGTCACCACCCTGCTGTTCGGCGCACCCGTACCCATGATGAAGGACCTGGCGGATGCCGTGAAGGCGCTGCGTGCCCTTCCCGGACGTGTCTCGTTCGGTGCGTGGAAGCTTGGCGATGGCGATCCGGAGCCGCTGGCCACGCTGGAACCGGATGCACCGCTGGCCATTGGAAGCGCGTTCAAGCTGTACGTGCTTGGCGCCCTGGTGCGCGAGGTCGGGGAAGGCCGCCGTCAAGCCGCGGAGGTGGTCACGCTGGGCCCGAACACCCGCTCGCTGCCCTCGGGTATCCTGCAATCCTGGCCGATGGGCTCACCCATCACGCTCGACACCGCCGCCAACCTCATGATCTCGGTGAGCGACAACACGGCCACCGACCTGCTCATGGCCACGCTCTCGCGCGAGCGAGTCGAGGCCATGCTGGCGCCGATGGGCATGAAGGATCCGGCGCGCACCCGACCCTTCCTCTCCACCGGCGAGATGTTCCGGCTGAAGTTCGTGCAGGGTGGCCAGGCCGGCGACGTCTACGCGAAGCTCGACGAGACGGCCCGCCGGGCGTTCCTGAGGGAGCGGCTTCCCGCGGGTGACCTGTCGCTGGACTCGATCGACCCGCTGGCCTTCGCCGAGCCCCGACAGGTGGACAGCGTGGAATGGTTCGCCAGCCCGGCCGACCTGTGCCGAGGCATGGACTGGCTTCGTCGCAACACGGAGCGGGGCGAGGCCGCCGGCCTGCGCGCGGCCCTTTCGATCAACCGTGGACTGGCCATCTCCGAGGATCCGTTTCCGTGGGTCGGCTTCAAGGGAGGCTCGGAGCCCGGGGTCATGAACCTGACCTACCTGCTTCGCTCCGCCGCAGGCGAGTGGTTCGCCGTGGTGGCCACCTGGAACGATGCGAAGCGCACGCTGGACGAGACCCGGTTCGCCTCGCTCGTGCAGCGGGCGATCTGGGTGCTGGGCGAGACGGTCGCCGCACCACCGAGGTGAGCCAGGTCGCGACGACGATCTCGTGAGCGCCCCGGGACTGGACCGAAACCGCCCGCGCGAGCCCCCCCGGTCTCGTGCAGGGTCTACGTTCTCTCCATGCCCGGCGCGCCGCGCGGGCCCGCGAACTCGAACCACGGAGCGACCCCATGACGATCACCGCGACCAAGTCCGACGCGACCCTGAAGACCGACGTGCTGGCCGAACTGGCCTGCGACACCACCGTGGACGAGACCGAGGTGGGCGTGCAGGTGAAGAGCGGCATCGTGACCCTGACCGGCACGCTCACGTCGTGTCCCAAGAAGTTGGCGGCCATCGAGGCGGCCCACCGCGTCTACGGCGTGCTCGACGTGGTGGATGACATGAAGGTGAAGATCCCGGCCATCTGGGAGCGCACCGACGAGCGACTGGCCTCCGACGTGCGCCACGCCCTGCAGGTGGACGTGCTGGTGCCCGACCAGCGGATCACTTCGACCGTGTCCGGCGGCCACGTCACCCTGCAGGGCACGGTGGACCTTTGGAGCGACCGCCTGAACGCCGAGCGCGCCGTGCAGCGGCTCACCGGCGTGCGCGGCGTGACCAACCAGATCAGCGTGGCCTCCACGGGCGTTCGGGCCGACGAGGTGAAGCGGCGGATCGAGGATGCGCTGCGAAGGCAGTCCGAACGCGAAGCCCGCCAGCTGGGCGTCACCGTTTCGGATGGAACCGTGACCCTCTCCGGCGCCGTTCGATCGTGGTCCGAGAAGAGCGCCGCCCAGCGCACCGCCCAGTTCATGGCGGGTGTTCGGCGCGTCGATGACCGCATCACGGTCGACCCCTATCTCTGACGCCCCTTCACGGCCCCGAACCCCGGAGACGACCATGCCCCTGCACACGCTGCACGATCTCCTGCTCCGCGAACTGTCGCTGCTGTCCGGTGCCGAGAAGCAGAGCCTGCCGGTCCTGGAGCGGCTCCAGAAATGCGCGGAGAATCCCCGGCTTGCCCGGCTGATCCGGGCGCACGCCGACGAGACGCGTGAGCAGATCGCGCGGCTCGACCGCGCCTTCGTGGAGCTGGAGTCCAGGCCTCGCAATGGCGCCACCGGGTGCATGCGCGGGCTTCGGCAGGACTGCGTGGAGATCGCGTCCATGCCCGAGGTGGACGCGCATGTGCGCGATGCGGCGCTGGTGGCCGCCCTGCAGCACCTGGAACACGACGAGGTGGCGGCCTACGGATGCGCCCGCACGTGGGCCAAGGTCCTCGGGCTCCGTCAGGTGGCCTCGCTGCTTCAGAGGTCGCTCGACGAGGAACATGCCATGGACAGCAGGCTGAGCAAGCTGGCCGAATCGCTGAACAAGGCCGCGGTCGAGCCTGAACTGGCCGCCTGAGAAAGTTATGACCACGCTCGTCACCACCTCCGAGGAGGTGCTGGTCAGGACCGGTACCGCGGACCTGCCCGGACGCCTTGGCGTTCCGGAGGGCGCTGGCGCATTGGTGGTGTTCGCGCACGGCACTGGAAGTGGGCGGGCCAGCCCTCGCAACCTGGCCGTGGCCGACTCGCTGCACGGCGCGGGCCTGGCCACCCTGCGCCTCGACCTGCTCACACCCGAGGAGGCCGATGACCGCGGCAACGTCTTCGACATCACCCTGCTGGCCGATCGGCTGCTCGGCGCCAGTCGGTGGTGTCGCCTGCACCCCCCGACCCGGCGCTTGCCGATCGGCATGTTCGGAGCCAGCACCGGAGCGGCCGCGGCCCTGGTCGCGGCGGCACGCGAGGCCCGCATTCACGCGGTCGTCTCGCGAGGTGGGCGACCGGACCTGGCCCGATTCTGGCTCGACCGGGTCGGGGCCCCGACCC
>JBILWQ010000340.1:0-3255 GCA_044369805.1 Phycisphaerales bacterium | reverse complement strand
CAACCGTTAATTTGGCAATTCAACGATTTAATTAGGATCACGGGGTTTTGTATACCAAAACGGATGAAACCTAGACACCTGAAAGGCTTATAGCACATGAACAAGATACCAAATGGGTTCTATAACAATCTGGGGCTTGCCTATGCCGCTTTAGGGCAGTATGACAAGGCGATTGACTTTTACCAACAAGCCTTAACTATTCGGCAGCAAATCAGCGATCGCACCAACGAGAGAACTACTCTAGGGGGACTAATTGGCATTTATCAAGCTCTAGGTAAATACCAAGAAAATATCTCCCTATTTGAACGGGTCGTTACCGTTTCTAGAGAATTAGGCGATCGGCAAAATGAAGCCAATGCCTTATCAAATCTAGGACTTACTTATTATTCGTTACAGAAATATCCACAGGCGATTGAATTCTATCAACAGTCTTTAGTGATTTTTAAACAGCTTAAGGATCAAATTGGTGAAAGCACAACCATCATTAATTTGGCGGTAGCTTACAAAAACTTAGGACAATATCAGTCAGCGATTACCGCATTACAGGAAGGATTAGCGATCGCTAAGCAAATTGGCAATCTCTATAATCAATCATCCGCACTCACCAATTTAGGCAATACCTATGTCAATCTCGGTCAATATCCAAAAGCAATTGAATTTTTTCAACAGGATTTGATGATTAGAAAACAACTTGGCGATCGCAATGGTGAAAGCACAACCCTGAATAATATGGGTAATGCCTACTATTTTTTAGGACAGTACCAAAAGTCCATTGGTCTATTTGAACAAGCCTTAGCGATCGCCAAACAATATAAGAATATGCTTGCAGAAGGTAATGCTTTGGGAAATTTGGGGCTTGCCTATGGTTCTCTAGGGCAGTATCAAAAAGCCTTAGAATTTCATCAGCAGGCGGTAGAAATTTCTAAGCGCATCGGAGATTTCCAAGGTGTCGGTAATTCTCTAAGTAGTATTGGTTTGGTCTATAGCAATCTTGGTCAATACCAAAAATCTATAGAATTTCATCAACAGGCTCTAGTAATCGCTAAACGAATTGGCGATCGCCGCAGTGAAAGCGGGGCATTAGGGAATTTGGGAAGTGTCTACAGCAGCCTCGGTGACTATGCCAAAGCGATCAACTTCCATGAAAAATCTTTAGCAATTGCCAAAGAGATAGGCGATCGCAATGGCGAAGGAACTTTATTAGGAAATCTTGGTGGAAATTATTACTATTTAGGACAGTACCAAAAAGCAATTAATTTTTACCAGCAATCTCTAATGGTTTTAAAACAAATCGGCGATCGCAATGGTGAAGCCAATATGTTAGGCAATTTGGGATTGGTGTACAGTAACTTAGGGCAGTACCAAAAAGCGCTCGACTTCTTTCAGCCCGCCTTAGCGATTGTTCAAACCATTGGCGATCGTAGTGGTGAAGGTAATACTCTTAATAATCTCGGCATTGCCTATCGAAACTCAGGACAATATCAAAAGGCGACGGAAGCCTATCAGCAAGCCTTAGTAATCGCTCGACAAATTGGTAATCGCAACGGAGAAGGTAATGCCCTCAATAACTTGGGACTGATTTACAACGATATTGGTAAGCACCAAGAAAGCATCAACTTCTTTGCCAAAGCTCTAGAAATTGCTCAACAAATTAGTAATCGTAAAGATGAAGGGAATGCCCTCAGCTACCTAGGAGTTGCCTACAGTGCGCTCAAAAAGCCTCAAGAGTCCCTTGACTTCTACCAAAAAGCTTTAGCAGTCTCTAGAAAAATTGGTAATCGTGAAGGCGAAAGAGAGATTCTCAATAATCTAGGAGCCTTACTAGCCTATCAAGCGCAACCCGAAGCAGCGATCGTCCTTTATAAGCAATCAATCAATGTTACGGAGTCCATTCGCAAAGATATTAAGGGCTTAGGTAAAGAAGAACAAAAGACCTATTTAAATACCGTAGCTCAAACCTATCGTCGTCTCGCTGATTTACTGCTCCAGCAAGGAAGAGTAATGGAAGCCTTACAAATTATCGATCTGCTCAAAATCCAAGAGTTAGAAGACTATTTCAAAAATGTTAAAGGGAATGAGCGAACTGCGGAGGGAGTTAGACTTTTAGCGCCAGAGCAAACAGTTAGCTCACAGCTACTAGCAATGAACTTTGATAAAATCCCTGAGCTTAATCGTCAGCTAGCCCAGCAGATCCAACAACTGCCTAAGTCAGAGATCAACAAGGTTCCTGAGTATTTGCAAAAGCTGCCCCAAGGAGTCGTATTAATTTATCCTCTAATTCTGAGCGATCGCCTAGAATTAATTCTCTTTTCTCCTAACAACCTACCGATTAGCCGTACTAGCAAAATATCCCAAGCTAAACTCGAAGAATTAATTATTGATTTTAAAGCTGGATTATTAGATGCGGGTTCTGAGGATGTGATAGAACCCGCATCGGAATTATATAACTTATTGATTAAACCAATCGAGAAGGAACTCATCCAAGCCAAGGCGCAAACTATTCTCTATGCTCCCGATGGACAATTACGTTATGTTCCCCTTGCAGCGCTCTATGATGGCAAGCAATGGCTAGTGGAGAAGTATCGCATTAGCAATCTTATCTCCTATAGTCTCAGTGACTTTGTCGCTAAGCCTCAAACCTCACCCAGTATTCTAGCTGGAGCGTTTGGCGGCAAAGGCGATGAGCGCAAATTTGGGCAATCTGGATTGCCAGCTACCCTCAAAGAAGTCCAAGCGATCACCAATTCTTTCCAAAATTCAACTACGCTCACAGAAGAACAGTTTAGCCGCCAAGCGATCGAATCTCGGCTCAAAAATCACAATATTCTGCACCTTGCCACCCATGCCGAATTTAATATTGGTACGCCTGAAAACTCCTTCATCATCTTTGGTAATGGCGATAAAATTGGTTTGAGCGAAATTACCGATTGGCAAATTCCTAATGTGGAGCTAATCGTCCTCAGTGCTTGTCAGACTGGGACAGGTAAGTTAGACAATGGGATAGAAATTCTTGGTTTTGGTTATCAAGTCCAAAAGGCAGGTGCAAAACAGGCGATCGCTTCTCTCTGGAAAGTCGATGATGCTGGTACACAGGCTCTGATGGCAGCGTTTTATAAAGAGTTACAAAAAGGTGATGTCACGGTTACAGAAGCTTTACGCCGAGCGCAAATTTCTCTGATTAAGTCATCTAACTTCAATCATCCTAATTACTGGTCAGCATTCTTTGCGATCGGTAATGGATTGTAGGTAGTGATT
>JBILWQ010000273.1:0-3255 GCA_044369805.1 Phycisphaerales bacterium | reverse complement strand
GACCTGCAGGTGCAGACCGTCTCGCCGGCCCCGATCGACGAGGCCCTGCAGAACGCCTTCCAGCCCGGACCCAGGCGCATCTTCGAGCTGCTCTTCGCGCGGGAGATGCGCCAGAACCTGGTGGATTCGGGACTGCTGCCCGATCAGGGCACCCAGCTGGGCGGCACATGCCGGTTCGACATCCGCGTGCACCGGCCCCGCGGCGGTGGCGATCTGGTGGAGACCACCGGCACCATCTCCGTGCAGGACGCCAAGGTGCTGTGCAACCGCTTTCCCTATCCGATCGACGTGCAGGAAGGGCTCATCCAGCTGGAGGACGAGCGGATCGTGCTGCCCAAGGGGCACTGGCGCTTCACCACCGCCGGCTCGGGCGAGGGCACGATCCATGGCCAGGTCCGCATTCCCCGCGGCCGCGATGGGCGAGATGCGCTGCCGGACCTGCAACTGCTCGTGGCCCATGACCGGATCAACCCGCTGCTGATGGCGGCGCTCCCGCTGGACAGCTGGAACACGGCCGGGCAGGGCAACCAGGACTGGCCTGGCCGCCGACGCAGCGAGATCGCCCGCGCCATGCAGGCGCTGGGCATGCAGGGTTAACTGGCGGTGAGCGGCGCCATCGGCAGCGGTCCCACGGGCGACACCACGCTGGACCTGGACGTGTTCCTCACCGATGGATCCTTCACGCCTCGCGAGGGACCGGACCGCCTGCTCGAGACGAGCGGACTGCCATGGCCGGCGGGCTTCGACATGGACCGCGTGACCGCACGTGCGCGGGTGACCGAGCGCTCCGCGTGGTTGCCCTGGCTCAAGGGCCGCGTGGGTGAGGGTCGGGTGGAGGCCGAGGGTGGTGCCGACATGCGCCGCCGTGACCGCTGGCTCCGGGCGCGTCTGGATGATGTTCCCCTGGGGCTCTGGCTGCCCCGCATGCTGCCCGAGGCCTTCGAGGCCGCCGCCACCGAGGCATGGGAGGCCTGCAGGGTCCGCGGTGCTTTCGACGCGGACATCGTGCTCACGCAGCCTGCCGAGGGACCCGAGATGCGGCGGGCCACCTTCACCACCCCGGGCATCGACCTGGAGGCCGATGGCCAGCCATGCCGGATCGAGCTGGGCTGCGGCCATCTGGTGATCGAGGGCCCCACGCTGGACCTGATCGACGTCGAGATCGACGCCAGCCAGGCGGGCCGGCACCTGGCGACCATCCGGGGCGATGGCGCGATCGCGCTCGGTGCACTCGGACGGCAGGACCTGCAGGCCGAGTGGCGCATCGACTCGCTCGCCTCGCCGCTGCTTCCGACCATCCTGCGAGCGGGCGGCCTGGACGCGGTCGCCGAGGTCTGCGAGCGATGGAATCCGGCCGGGAGCGCCTCGGGCCGACTGCATCTGGGGCATGCCGAGGGGGATCGACGCCGTCCGGACTGGGGGGTGGAGATCGAGGGGCCGTTCGACCTGTACGGGGATCCCGGAGGCGTGTCCACGCATCTCTCGCTCGGCGAAGGCGCGGAACTTCGCCTCTCGCCAGGCCGGGTGCTGGTGCACGATCCGCTGGGCGGGCGACCCCTGCCGTTGCGCGCCAGGGTCACTTGCGGCACCTTCGCCGTGGGCGGCGCGCTGTCGATCGGCCCCGAAGCGTCCAACACCGAGGACATGACGCTGCGGTTCGATCTCTCGCCGCTGCATCCATCGCTTTCCGGGATCCTGCCGGAGGGTCTGGCCGAGAGCCTGCGGACCATCAACCTGACCGCGGAATCGGCGATCGCCACGGACCTGAGGCTGCTCGGCTGGTCCAGCGAGAACCCCTCGGTGGGCGTGGCCGGCACCATCCGCCTCGATGACGGCGCCATGGACGCCGGCGTGCACCTCGACAGCATCCACGCGGACTTCGGCGTGCTCGCCCGGCCCAGCCGGCCGGACCCGGTGCGCATCGGCCTGGGCCTTGGCGACGGATCGTTCCTCGTGCGCGGCCGGCTGATCGAGCGGGTGGATGGGCTTCTTCACGTGGGCTCAGGCGGCGGGCCCACCCGCATCGAGCGACTCGAGGGCTCGCTCTATGGCGGTCGGGTGCTCTGCGACGCGATCGTGGATCCCGCCGAGGACCACTGGTCCGTCCGGATCGCCTTCGATGGCTCGGATCTGGCCGGCCTGGTGCGCGGTGGAGAGGCCTCGCCAGGCATCGGCGCCACCGGATCCGTCCGCGGCGCGATCGCCCTCGAGGGCGGATTCAGCGCCGGCACGCCGGCCACCGGGATCGGACGGGTGCAGGCCACGCAGGCACGCATGGGCGAGCTTCCGCTTACGCTCCGCATGCTCCAGGCTTCCCAACTCATGCTGCCCCTGGCCGACAGTCTTGACACGGCGGACATCCGCTTCCACCTGCGAGGCCCGGACCTGCGCTTCGAGCGATTCGACCTGACGTGCCCCACGCTCAAGCTGCTGGGCCATGGCAGCCTGGACCTGCGCACCTGGGACGTGGCCATGCGTTTCCGCAACCGAGGCACGGTCCCGCTGATCAGCGATCTCTTCGGCGCCGCGAGCGACCAGCTCTTCGTGATCGACGTCTCCGGATCGGCGTCCGATCCCGATGTCCGTCTGACCCCCCTTCCACCGCTCGGGGAGGACCCGAGCACCAGAACGCCGCGCCCACCCGAGGTGGCCAAGCGGGAGAACCCATGACCACGCATCGCGACCCGCCCATGGACGAGGATTCGCTCCGCAACCGCCTCGGGGCCCTGATCCGCGAGGCCGCCGAGGGGCACGAGCACGGCAGCCCCACCACGAAGGCCCGCCGTCGGCGGCACGTGGAGGAACTGGCCCTGACCGCCATGAAGATGCTCGGCGACGGCATGGACGTGGGTCAGGTCAAGCTGATCGAGCTGGCGGTGAAGGAGATGCGCCGGGCCTACCGACTCTTCAACCGCTACCGCGGCGTGCGGAAGGTGAGCATCTTCGGCAGCGCGCGGACGCCGGCCACGCACCCGGACTATCACGCGGCACGCACCTTCGGCCAGCTGATCGCGGCCGAGAGTTGGATGGCCATCACGGGTGCCGGCGACGGGATCATGAAGGCCGGTCACGAGGGCCCGCGCCGCGAGGCGAGCTTCGGACTGAGCATCCGGCTTCCCTTCGAGACCAACGCCAACGAGGTGATCGCCGGCGACGAGAAGCTGCTCACCTTCAAGTACTTCTTCACGCGCAAGCTCATGTTCGTCAGCCACTCCGACGCGGTGTCGTTTTTCCCCGGCGGATTCGGCACCATGG
>JBILWQ010000270.1:0-3295 GCA_044369805.1 Phycisphaerales bacterium | reverse complement strand
TTCTGGATGGCCCCGGCCGAGGGCCTGGAGACCGTCATGGGTGTGGCCGGTGCGCTCACCCTGATGGCTGGCGTGCTGCAGGTGGCGGCCGCCCTTGGACTCTCTGGACGACCGCACTGGGGCCTTCTGCTGCTCAACGGATTGCTCACGCTGGCCGCGGGCGCGTGCATCCTGATGGCTCCGGGCATCGCCGCCATGGTCTTCTGCGTGTTCTTCGGCGTGCAGCTGACCTTTCACGGAGCACACCTGCTCCGACTGGGCCTTCGGATGCGTCGGATCGGTTTCTAGCGCCGTCGCTCAGCGCCTGGACCGGGGATCCTGATCGAGCTGGAACGGTCGCTGCGGGGGCATTGGAACCGAGGCCTTGGCCTCCAGCCACCGGATCAGGGTGAGAATGCCGCCGATCAGGACAAGCCCCACGCTCGGCCAGAAGGTCAGGAAGGCCAGAATCCCGAAACCCACTGGATTCGGGTTGGGATCCTGAAGCAGCCCCCATCGGGCCGCCAGAAGCGTGACCAGCAGCGGCCCAGACCCCCCTGCAAGGCCTCCGAGACCCCACCAGAGCAGTGGATGGGGCCGGAATGACTCTCTCCGCTCGGAGCTTTCCGCCATGGCCCGGGCAGTATGGCCGCTGGGCGGCGTTCGCGTGGCCCCCACCGGTTCCCAAATTCAGTCCAAATTGGCAACTGCGGTTTGACAGGTGCAGACCGGATTCGACTGTCCCCTGGTGTCCCCCCGTGGTGTGTCGGGGCGGGCCCGTGGCGTGTGGATGAACCCCTGATCGAAAAATCGGCCCTCTGCAAGGAGACGCACCATGACCAGTCTGGCCCCTGTTTCGTCGTTTGCCGCGCCAGCGACACACTCACCGCTCGAGAGGCTCTCGAAGCTTCCCGCGGACCAACTGCTGGCCGGCCAGCAGCGCGTGCTCGAAATGGTCGCCGCGGGCCGGCCGCTCTCCGAGACCCTGACCGCCATCGCCGAGTTCAGCGAACGGTCTATCCCGAGCATGATGGCATCAATCCTGATCTTCGACCCCGAATCGCAGTCGCTGGGCAAGGGCGGCTATGGGCGGAGCCTCTCCCCGAAGTTCCAGGAGGCGATCGACGGCATGAAGCCCGGACCCGAAGTGGGGAGTTGCGGCACCGCCGCATACAGGTCCCAACGGGTCATCTCGCGGGACGTTCGAGTGGATCCGCTCTGGACGCCCTTCGTCGACTTCGCGGCCATGCACGGGATCATCTCCGCATGGAGCACGCCCCTGAAGAACGCGAAGGGCGACCTGCTCGGCGTGTTCGGCATGTACTACGGGGACATACGGGAGCCTTCAGACGATGACCTCCGACTCGTCGATCACTTCGTCCACCTCGCGGCCATCGCGGTGGATCGCTGGAGGCAGGACTCCGAGCGGGAGCGGCGTGCCACGCACGACGTGCTGACCGGACTGGGCAATCGGCTGCTGCTCCAGCAGGTCGCCGCCCGCATGGCGACCGACCCGGCCTACTTGAGCGTCACCTGCGCACTGGTCATGCTGGACTGCGACCACTTCAAGCTGCACAACGACCTGCTTGGTCAGCGGAAGGCCGACCAGTTGCTGCAGCAGGTCGCTCAGCGGATCCAGGGACAGCTGGGGCAGGTTCCCTTGCTGGCCCGCTTCGACGGCGACCAGTTCGTGGCCATCCTGCCCGAGCGCAACGGCGCCGCCCAGCGGCGCGTCGAGGACCTGCTGGGTTCACTTCGGACGCCCCTGTTGCTGGGTGACTCCCCCGTCACCGTCACGCTCTCGGCGGGCGTGGTCGAATGGCAGCCCACCTCGATGCCGCTCGATGACGCGCTGATGCAGGCCATGGAGGCCGCCGAGGTGGCCAAGAGACTCGGACGCGACCGCGTGGTGGTCTTCGGGGACAGCGAGCGAGCCCGAATCACCGGGAACCGCATCGTCACGCGGATGCTCCGCGACGCACTGGACGAGGACCGCGTGGAACCCTTCCTGCAGCCCATCATGCGGCTGGCGGATGGTCGGCCCGCCGGATTCGAGGTGCTGGCTCGCCTGCGCGGCGGGAACGCCGCCGGCATCTCGCCCTCGGTGTTCGTGCCGATCGCGGAGGAGAGCGACCTCATCGTGAAGTTGGGCGACAGCGTTCTTCGATTCGCGTTCCGAACGCTGGCCGAGCATGCGGAGGCCCTGCGCGGACTCACGCTGAGCGTGAATCTCTCGGTGCGGCAGCTGATCCGCGAGGGTCTGGCCGAGCGGGCCATGGCCATGGCCCGCGACCACGGCGTGGCAACCCATCGGATCGTGCTGGAAGTGACCGAGAGCCAGTGGCTGGACGTGGACAGCCCCGCCCGTGCGAACCTGCTCGCGCTGGAGGAGTCGGGATTCCGCCTGGCCGTGGACGACTTCGGGACCCGCTACGCATCACTGAGCCTGCTGCAGACCATTCCCTTCGACCACGTGAAGATCGACCGCTCGCTCACGCAGCAGCTGGTCCTGGGCCAGCGAGGCCGAGCCCTCTGCGAGGCCGGCGTCGCCATGGCCCGAGCCTGCGGGATTCCCGTGACGGCCGAGGGCGTGGAGACGGATGAGCAGGCCGAGGCGCTCAAGGCCATGGGCTACGACTACGGACAGGGCTACCACTGGTCGCGACCCATGCCGCTGCCGCGTGCCCTGAACTGGCTGAAGCCGTCCCGGACCACGTGACTCAGCCGCCCAGCTCGGGCTCCAGGTAGGTGTAGCCGTTGATGCCGCTCTCGTAGAGCCGCACCAGCGACTGGCTCTCCGACGCGGTCATCTGCTTCAGGCGCACGGCCTTCTCGCACTCGCGGCGGATCTGCGCCTGCAGGGCGTTCAGGTCGTAGTGCACGTAGTTGAGCACGTCGCGAACCGCGTCGCCCTCGATGATCTCGTCGATCCACCACTGGCCGCTGGCATCGTGCTTGACATGGGCCACGTGCGTGTCGCCGAAGAGATTGTGCAGGTCGCCCAGCGTCTCCTGGTAGGCCCCCACCAGGAACGCGCCGACGTAGTACCGCTCGCCCTCGGCGAAATCGTGAAGCTCCACGAACTTCTTCACGTCGCGGTCATCCACGAAGCGGTCGATGCGGCCATCCGAGTCACAGGTGATGTCGGCGATGGTGGCCTTTCGGGTGGGTTTCTCGCCAAGCCGGTGCACGGGCACGATGGGGAAGAGCTGGTGGATGGCCCAGATGTCGGGCAGGCTCTGGAAGATGCTCAGGTTGCAGAAGTAGGTGTCACTGAGCAGGCTCTCCAGGTCGTCCAGCTCCTCGGGCACCTCGT
>JBILWQ010000271.1:0-3295 GCA_044369805.1 Phycisphaerales bacterium | reverse complement strand
CACCGAGGCCTGCGGCTGAAGCAGCTCGAAGTCGCCAAACGCCGCAGCGGCCGCTCCCGCCTCCGCCCACCAGACCTGACCCGCCTGCACCCGCACCGCCGCGAAGCCCATGCCCCAGCCAGCCACCGCGGCACGCTCGGGCATGGTCACGTCCATGCGCGGCGATCCCATCTCGACCAGCCCCAGCCGAGGCGGCTGACCCCCTGCAAAGGCCAGCCGGACCGCGCCACCCACCGGATCCAGGCTCTGGTTGCTCGACAGGGATCTCGGCTGCCACTCCACACCGTTGCTCTCCGCGAGTTCCCACCGTTCCAGCAGCCCACCCCGGGCGACATGGATGAGCCACAGGCCATCCTGCGAGGTGACCAGCCGGCAGGCCGAAGCCACGGCCCCTGCTGGAAGCGGCCTGTCGATCCATCGACCGCCGGCAAGTTCCTTCAGCCCCTGCTCGGTCAGGGCCAGCAACCGGTCCCCCGTGGCCGCCAGCCCAGGCGCCGATTCGGAGGCCAGGCTTGGGTTCAGCCGAAGTGCGGGAGGCGACGTGAACCACAGGCCGCTGGCAGGGTTCCGGATGGCGCGCCCGCCGACCACCTCGCAACGGCCTGCCGCGGGTTCAAAGGCCACCCACACGCGATCCTCGCTTGCGGCCAGAGCCACCGGTCGGTCCTCGAAGGTGGCGACTTCGTGGATCCCCGAGCGTGTGCCGTTTGCCTGCAGGGCCACATGCTCCAGGAAGTGCCGCTGACCATCGGTTCGGACCCACCATGCATGCGAGCCCCCGCTGACGAGGATCTCGGGTGGCTCGGGCAGGACCGGGACCTGCCACGCCAACGCCACCACCAGAACCGGAAGGCACCAGCGGAGCCAGGGTGACATGGTCGCGGCACGAGTCACGGCGATGCGGGCCTCAGGTCGCGGACTCGGTCGGGCCGCAGGACCTCACGAAGCACCTTCAGATCGAAGAGCCGGTCCTTCATCCGATCCGGTTCGGTGCCTGGCGCATCCCAGAAGACCTCCCAGCGGGCGTCCTGACGATCCGGCACTCGGATGCGCGTGGTTCCCGCGACCTCGGGCCACGCGCCCGGCGGAAGCCCCTTCACCTGCACGCTCAGGGGCCGCGAATGCTCCGCCCGCATCAGCACCGCGGACCCGGCATCGAGCAACTGCACCTCCGTGGGCAACGCGCCAGGCTCCGTCACCCGCACGCGCGTGGAAGCCCAGGCCCCCAGCGGACGCTCGCGTGCCCAGCGAATCCAGGCCTCGCCACCCTTGGAGGCTGGCTCCAGCACCGCCGACGCTGGCCACGCCGAGACCCCCAGCAGTTCCAGCAGCGTCTCCGGCGCCAGGAACGAGAGCATGTCCTCGGGAAGCGGATCACCGCGGCGACCGATCAGCAGTTCGGTGGGCCGCGCCTCGAGCCTGAAGAACCACCAGGTCGTGGGATCCGCTCCCGACCAGGCGAACCGCTCGCCCAGCTTGTCCAGCCGAAGCGCCATGCGCCCACCACCCTCGCGCCAGGCCAGGTCCAGTTGCGTCTGCTCATGGTGGTCGCCCTGCTCGTCCTTCCAGTGGATTTCCGCACTGCCACGGCTGGCGAAGTCCCGAAGCGCGGCCACACGCTGGCGCTGGCCCTGCACGAAGGCCTCGACGCTGGCCGGGAGCGCGGCCGGGAGCGCGTCCGCCGGAGCGGGAGCGTGTTCGGGCGCACCGGCGCAGCCGCAGAGCCACGCGGCCAGCGCCAGCACCCGCCAGTCACGCATCGAAGGCAATCACGGCGCCCAACTCGTCGGCGAGGGCGGCGATCCCCTCCTCGTCCAGTTGCGGACGCACCACGGCGGTGGGCGGCGCGCCTTCGGCATCACCCCTGCGGGCGAAGAGCCAGGTCTCCTGGCCATCCTTCGCGTCCACGCGCAGGTGCCGCAGACGCTTCTTGCGGAGCAGGATCATGGCCAGCAGCCAACGAACCGCCACGCGATTGGGGCGGTCATCGTCGACGAGCCGGTCGAACACCTCCTCGATGGCCTCGTCGTCGAGCACCAGCCGCTTCCGGGCATCCGGCTCGGGCATGATGGTCTTCCACCAGCACAGCAGGCCCTCGGGACGGGCGCCGGCCGCCCAGGCCGCGGTGCTGAACTCAAGCCGCTCGAAGCCGCCCGTCGCGTTGTCACGCACCGTGGTGATGCAGGGCGTGCCTGGGGGAAGCGCCTCACCCGACGCCGCGCAGGTGAAGGTGGGCTTGCCGACGGGAATGGTGGTGGCGTCTCGACTCATTTCCCCGGATCCTAGCGATCCCGGCCAGGGGTGCGCGGTACAGTCGACCCGTGTTCGACCGCCTGTTCCAGCTCTTCCGAGGCAGCGATCCGCTCAGCGTGACGGTGGAGATGGTCGTCATCTTCGCGGGCGTGCTGGTGGTGCTCCGCTTCCTGCAGGGCACGCGAGGGGCCGGCGTGTTCAAGGGTGCCATCATCCTGGTCGCGGTCCTGCTGCTGGGCATCCGATTTGCCGGTCTCTTCAGCGAGAGTTTCGCGCGGCTGCGGTTCCTGAGCGAGGGACTGCTGGGCGCGATCGCCGTCTTCCTGCTGGTGGTCTTCCAGCCCGAACTTCGGCAGGCCATGGTGCGGATCGGCCAGACCATCGTGCCCAGCGAGCGGCGAAACCTGGATCCGCTGGTCGACTCGCTGGAGGAGGCCGTGGAGTTCCTCAGCCGCAACCGCTTCGGCGCGCTCATGGTGATCGAGCGAGGCACCAGCCTGGCGGGTCTGGCCGGCCAGGGCGTGGTCATGGACGCCAAGGTGAGCGCCGCGGCCCTCGAGAGCATCTTCTGGCCCAGCAGCCCGCTGCACGACCTGGCCGTGATCATCCGCGGGGAGCGCATCGCGGCCGCCAGCGTGCAGCTGCCGCTCACCGAGGAGACCGGCCGCCAGCGGCTGGGCGCGCGCCACCGCGCGGCCGTGGGCGTGACGGAGGAGTGCGATGCGCTGGTGGTGGTGGTGAGCGAGGAGAACGGATCGATCCGCATCGCCGAGAACGGGCGGCTGAGCCAGCCCGTGCCGCAGGCGGAGTTCGCGGATCTGCTCCGCAGCAAGCTGAGCAGGCCGCGTCGCCGTGGACAGCAGAGCGTGATCGGCGCTGTGGTGGGCACGCTCGGTGGCGTGGATGCGCCCGCCCTGCCCACGCCGGGGATCGATGAACCCGCTCCCGCGCCGGCCGCGGAGTCGACCCCGGAGACCCCGGCGCTGGTGCGCGGCGACGACACCGAGGACGGCGGCCTGGAGCGCAAGACGGCCTGACATGC
>JBILWQ010000268.1:0-3357 GCA_044369805.1 Phycisphaerales bacterium | reverse complement strand
ACGGCCACCGCGGCACCCTGGCCCTTTGCAGTGGCTCTGCTGGCCTTCGGCATGCCGCATGGCGCAGCGGACTGGGAAGTCGCGTCACGGCTGCATGCCCGTCATGGATTCCTCTCGAGACTGCGGGGATTCACCGGCTACCTGCTGATGATGGCCGCGTGCACCGCGTGCCTGATGTGGCAGCCCGGATTGTCGACGCTGCTGTTCCTGCTTCTTACGGTGTTCCACTTCGGCATGGCCGATGCCGCGGCCGTGCACGCGGACCACGATGGCCCATTGGCACGATGGTGCCTGGTCTGTGGACGCGGCCTGCTGCTTCTGAGCACGGCGTTCGCGAGCCATCCCGATGCGGCATGGGCTCCGTTTGCGCGGATCGCGGATGCCCTCTGCCCGTGGCCTGCCGCGGCATGGATGCCGGACCTGCGCGGGCTGCAATCCGCGGCCGTGGTGGGCGTGGCGGCCGGCGTGACTCTGGCCCTCTGTGGCGTCGTCGCTCGAATGCGTCGGGGTCATGGGCGAGCCGCCGGGCTCGACCTGGCCGAGCACGCCCTGGTGGCCACCATGGCGACCCTTGCTGATCCGCTCTTCGCGGTCGGATGCTTCTTTCTGGGCGTGCACGCATTTCGCCACAGTCGCCGCCTCGCCTGCACCCGGCCGATCCTCGAGCCACCCCCCGCCGCACACGCCCTCGGCGCTCGATTGATTCGCGTGCACTTCATCAGCCTGCCGCTGATGTGGCCCACGGCGGCATGCCTTGCGCCACTCTGCTGGCTGCTCGGCGGCTTCGGCGTGGAAGACATCGCCGTGTCGAGCATCGCCTTCTACATGATCACCACGCTGCCACACCATCTTCTGGGCCTGAAGCTGCCGCAGCCGGACATGCCGCCGGCCGGGTGAGCCTCACTTCGACAGCACCTCGACCCAGGCAATGTCCCCGCGCAGGAGCGGCTTGAGCCCGTCCTGGGAGAGTCGCTTTCCCGCATCCGCGTCCCCCTTCAGATGCAGATCGAAGAAGGCGAGCGTCGCCACCTTCACCAGACGCTGCACGTCCTGGCGTGTGCCCGAGGGCAGCTGCCGACGGGCGGTTCCGGTCGAGTCAGTGAAGTCGAGGTGTTTCGCGTTGGCGAGCCACACGAACCGGCTCCTGCCGCGCGGCCAGAGCGCGAAGGCATCGCGTCGGTTCGTGGCGGGCTGTCCGGCCTGCCGATCATCCTTCGTGCCCGAGATGCCAAGCAGCGGCACCTGCAGGCTGGCGAAACTCTCCCGAATGAAGAACGGCTCGCCCACCCCCTGCGGAGAGAGGGCCACGCCGCACTTCACGCGCGCGTCGCGCAAGTCGGGCCCAAGCCCCTTGCCTGGCGGAACGGCAGGCACCAGCCAGTCGAGGGCCGTACGCATGCCGCAGACCACCATGGTGGTGAAGGCGCCGAAGGAGTGGCCCATCACGCCCACGTGGTCCAGATCGAGCTTGCCCTTCAACGCCTCGTTGGACTCGCTCCAGCGCTGCGCCTGATCGATCGCGAAGCGGACATCCTTCGGGCGCGCGAGCACCTCGTCGGCGTCGCGGATCATCGCGTCCAGGTTCTTCATGGGGCGCAGGCCCTTCGTGAGCCGCTGCCGGTTGCTGCCCGTGTGCTCCACGCACAGTACGGCGTAGCCGTGCGAGGCCAGATCCTGCGCCTGCACGAAGTGCGTGTCCCAGTCGCCGCCAGCGCCATGACTGACCACGATCACGGGGTACGGGCCGCCCGTTGTTGGAACATGCACCTTGATGGGCACCCGGCGAGCGACGTTCGACAGCTCCTGGAACTCGAGAACCAGAATCTTTGGCCGTTCGGCTGCGGCGGTGCCCTTGTCCCCGCGTGTCCGGGACTTGTCCGCGAAGAACTTCCACACTCGCTCCGCACCGCCGAACGCCTGGATCGGCACATTCCGCCCGCGGCGAGCCGGGGTTCCAGGCCAGCCATGCCCCCCGGCACTGTCGAGCACGAACTCGGTGACCGCGCCGCCCTTGTCCGCCGCGTGCATGACCGTGGTCACCGTGCCATCGACCGTGGTCACGCCATCCTGCGTCGACCGATTCACCTTCACCCAGAAGTCCACCACCTCGCGCACCGGCTTGAAGGGTGCGGCCTGCGCGGCACGCACGAGCGGATTCTCGCTCATCCCGCCGGCCAGCGGCACTTCCTCATCCTTGGCCCCGTTGATGATCAGGATCGGCAGCGGCACCGCGGGCCGGGTGTCAAACGAGAACATGCTCGCCACCACGGGCGCCACGGCGGCAAGGCGATGCGGCCGCGCGACGGCGTACACGTAGGTCATCATGCCGCCGTTGGAACCGCCCGTCATGAAGATGCGAGAGGGATCGGCGCCGTGGTCCGCGATCAGGCGGTCGATCAACGCATCGAGGTAGGCGATGTCATCGGCATCACGCACCTGCCGGCGGATCAGGTAGCCGGTGTTCCAGGCGTGGCGACCCTGACCAAAATCGGTGCCCTCGGCGTAGACCACCATGAATCCCTTGGCCTTCGCCAGACCGTCGAACCCCGACGTCAGACGCATCTGTTCCGCGCTGCCCATGCCGCCGTGCAGCACGATCACGGCGGGCCGCTTGCCGGCGCCCTCGGGACCGTTCACAATGATCGCCCGGCGATCCTGGCCCTTCACCTTCAGCTCGACCGCCTCGGCCTTCCCCTCGGCCGCAGATGCCGCACGGCTGACCAGGCCCGGGACCAGCAGGAGAATGAGGAGAATGCTCGATGCGACTCTCTGCATGGCCCGGCAACGGGAGCGGGGCCGACCCATTGCACGAAGCACCGCAATCACGACCGATCGGCGGCCCTGCGGCTACCTTCCCGCCATGCCTCGTCGCCTGATCTCCTCCGGCTCCAGCTTCGAACGCGAGATCGGGTACTCCCGGGCGGTCGTCTGCGGCAACCGGGTGCTGGTCTCCGGCACCACCGGCTTCGACTACGCCACGATGACCATCTCCGACGACATCGTGACCCAGACGCGGCAGTGCCTGCGCAACATCCAGGCCGCACTGCAGGAGGCGGGGTCTTCGCTTCGCGATGTGGTGCGGGTGCGCTACATCCTGCCCGACGCCAAGGACTTTCCCGCTACCTGGCCTGCATTGCGCGAGGCCTTTGGCGAGATCCGCCCCGCCGCAACCATGTTCGAGGCGCGTCTGGCCGATGCGCGCATGAAGATCGAGATCGAGGTGGAGGCGGTGATCGGGTCGGCGTGAGGCCTGCGTGGACGCGACGGGGTCGAGGCCATCTCGGTGGTCGGGCATCCAAGGCGCTCGCTGGCGATGTTCGTGTGAATCGGCTTGAATTTCCTTTGTATGCGAGTATG
>JBILWQ010000266.1:0-3373 GCA_044369805.1 Phycisphaerales bacterium | reverse complement strand
CACCTGCCGCGCGCCGTGACGCAGACCCGACCCTTCATCGTGCCCGAGCGACAGCGCGTGAAGGATGCCCGCGAGCGCTTCGCCATGATGCTGCTGCGGGCGCCGGATGGCCGGGCCACCTGGCTGCCCTTCCACGACATGGTGTTCGACCGGCCCGAGCAGGTGCTGCGGCGACGCGAGTTCCGGCCCACGCGGATGCGCCTGGAGGATGGCTCGGAGATCGAGCTGGTCTTCTCGCGGCAGCGATCGCCGCTGCCCAGCCCGATCGTGCTGGAGAGCTTCGACCTTGCGGCGCACGTGGGCGGATTCACGGGCGAGACCAGCACCATCCGCGACTACGTGAGCCTGCTGCGGTTCGGGCGTGAAGGCGGGGGCTGGAGCGAGCCGGTGCGCGTGAGCGTGAACCAGCCCGTGGAGCACGGCGGGCTGTCCTTCTTCCAGGCGCAGTGGGATCCCCCCGACGAGGGCGGGACGGGCGCTCCGCCGAGCCTGGGACTGAACTACACCGTGCTGGGCGTGGGCTCACGTCATGGCGTGGGCCTGCAGCTGGCTGGCTGCGTGGTGGCCTGTCTGGGCATGATCTACGCGTTCTACGTGAAGCCGGTCATCAAGCGGCGCTCGCTGCAGCGGGCGAGGGACGCCGCGCATCCGCGATCGCCTGCGGTCCGCCTGGCCACCGGCGCCCTTCTGGCCTTGCTGACGCTGGGGGCGGCATCGCCCCGGGCGTGGGCTGCCGAACCGACGCCGTCGGATCGCTTCCGCACGCAGCTTGATCTTCGGGCCCTCGAGGCCTCGGCGGTGATGAGCGAGGGCCGGGTGAAGAGCCTGGGCAGCTTCGCCTTTGGATACCTGCAGTCGATCACCGGAGGCAAGGCGGTGGGTGGCGAGGCGCCGGACGTGAAGCAGTCACCCGCGTTCACGCTTCTGGACATGGCGCTTCGGCCGCAGGCCTACGCGGACGCCGACGTGATCCACGTGAAGAACCGCGAGGTGCGTCTGCGCCTGGCCGAGGCGATCCGCGCGGCGGATCCCGCCCTGGCCGAGTGGAGCCGCGGTTTCGAGCGGCACGGCATGGTGGCGAGGTCGCTGGTCTGGAGCGATGCGCAGCGAACCTGGCGGCCCGAGGTGGCGCCGCTCATGCGGCAGCTCGAGGGCGACCTGATCCGCACCGCGAAGCAGGCGGACCAGATCCGTGGAGCGGCCCAGCTCATGCAGCCCGAGCAGATCCGAGGCCGGCTCCGAATGGTGCCGGGGAATCAGGACCAGTGGCAGACGCTCGATGCAGCGACCGGACCCGCGCAGGAGGCGTGGTCGCGACTGGCCGATGCGTGGGCCAGCGGGGACGTGACCCGGGTGCAGCCGCTGGTGAATGCACTGGCCTCGGCCCTCCGGCAGTCCGGCGGCGAGGCCTTGCCCAGTCCCGCCCGATTGTCCTGGGAGAGCTGGTACTTCCGATCCGGGCAGATGACCTGGGTGTGGTTCGTGTTCTTCGCGGCGCTCGCATTGCTGCTGCTGGGCTTCACCTGGAAATGGTCCGGGGCCATGCGGCTGGGGCTGGCCGTGTTCGGCGTGGCGTTCCTGCTGCAGACCACCGCGGTGGGTCTGCGGTGGTACGTGAGCCAGCGGTGGCCCAACAGCAACATGTTCGAGGCGGTGACCACCGCGGCGTGGATGGGTTCGTGCCTGGCGGTGGTGGCCGAGATCGGGCTTCGAGGCCTGCCGGTGCGCGGCCTGTTCGCGCTGGCGGCCTCGGCCGGCAGCATGGTGGCCCTCATGGCGTGCGCACTGCTGCCGGCGCAGCTGAACCCCGCCATCGGCAACATGATGCCGGTGCTGCATGACGTGTGGCTCTACATCCACACCAACGTGATCATCTTCAGCTATGCGCTCATCTTCATGGCGGCCGTCACCGCCGCCATGTACCTGCTGTGGCGATGGCGAGGCGGACCCGCGGTGCACGCGCGTGTCGGTGGAGCGGGCGAGATGCTGGTGCTGGCGTCCGGGCAGGGGACCACGGGCGCGGGCCGCGTGGGCGAGATCCTGGATGGCGTGACCATGACGCTGATGGAGATCAGCTTCGTGCTGCTCTGGGCCGGCATCGCCATGGGGGCCATCTGGGCGGACCACTCGTGGGGCCGACCGTGGGGCTGGGACCCCAAGGAGGTGTTCGCGCTGAACACCTTTGTGGTGTTCGCGCTGCTCATCCATGTGCGCTGGCGCGTCAAGGACAAGGGGCTTTGGACCGCGGTCTTGGCGGTGGCGGGAGCGGCCGTGATGCTGTTCAACTGGATCGTGATCAACTTCGTGATCACGGGGTTGCACAGTTACGCGTGAGAATCAGGGTTTCGACTCAGCCGCCTTCGCCTGCTGCGGGTACAGCAGCACGCGATCGTGGCAGAGCAGCACCAGGTCGTCCTTGCCGTCGCCGGTCAGGTCCGTGACCAGACCCATGCTCGGCTGGAAGTCGCGCGGCTCGCCACCGCTGAAGATGCGGCTCTCGAAGACCTCGAAGGCCGTGCCGAATCGGAGCTTCCCGGCCTGGCTGAAGGTGAGGATCTCGGCCATCTGCTCACCAGCGTCCATGGCCACCACATCCATGAAGCCATCGCCGTTCACGTCGCCGGTGGCCAGTTCATGCTCCACGCGTCCGGGCTCGTCGCTCCGCCACTGGGCCACCTCGGTCAGCTTCCAGCGATCGCCCGAGAGACGGACCAGGGCGAAGCTGTCGTCGCCGATGGCCAGGATGGAAGGGTTGTCATCGCCGCCGAAGCGACCGGCGAAGATACGGTCGAACTTGAAGCCCGGCACCTCGATGGCCTCGACCTGGCTCCACGCGCCATCCGTGCCCGCGCCGAACACGACCAGGCGGCCATTCTCGCGGTCACCCGCGACGATGCGATCACCCATGACGGTCACGCAGGTCAGCTTGGCGTCGCTGGCATCGGCGTTGAACTGCTTCACCACCTGCCACCCGGGGCTGGTGCCCGCGGAGGGCGCGGGGTCGTAGCGGAGGGCGCGCACGTAGTTGCGATCCGCCACAAGCAGTTCGGCCTTGCCGTCGCCCATCACGTCGAAGGTGGCGGTGTTCCGCGCGTTCGCCGCCTGCACCAGTCCGAACTGACCCATGTCCTTGCTCTCGAGCAGCTTCAACTCCGCCTTGCCATCCTTGTCGGTCACCTCGCGCACCATCATCATCGGCTTGTCGGGCGTGAAGACGAGCAGGTCCGTGTGGCCCTCGTGGTCCACATCGGCCCCCAGGATCGTCTCGGGACTCTTGCTGAGCGCACCGAGCGACACGCTGCGGTGGTTCCGCGGGTCCATGCCCTGGTCGCCCGTGGCCGGGATGAGCGTGAGGGTGTAGTTGCGGCCATCC
>JBILWQ010000265.1:0-3392 GCA_044369805.1 Phycisphaerales bacterium | reverse complement strand
GCACCGGCCGCACCTTCACGGTGACCGAGCTCGGCCGAAACACCCCCTTCCCCCGCAAGGTGGACCGTTTCGGCCACGCCGAGGTGGGCTTCCTGGCCGCCAGCATCAAGACGCTCGCCGACGTGCGCGTGGGTGACACCATCACCCTGGAGAACGATCCAGCCGCCGAGCCGCTGCCGGGCTACCAGGAGCCCAAGCAGATGGTGTTCTGCGACTTCTACCCCGCCAGCAGTGGCGCCGATGGGGGCACGGGCAAGAAGGGTGACTTCGAGGCTCTGCGCGAGGCCATCGAGAAGCTGCACCTGAACGATGCAAGTTTCACCTTCGAGGTCCAGCACTCCGAGGCGCTGGGCTTCGGCTTCCGCTGCGGCTTCCTGGGCCTGCTGCACATGGACATCATCCAGGAGCGGCTGGAGCGAGAGGGCAACGTGGAGGTGGTGCAGACCGCCCCCACCGTGACCTACCGCGTGGCCCTGAACGACGGCACGGAGCTGGAGATCCACAATCCCGCCGACCTGCCCGACATGAGCCACGTGGCCGGCATCCTGGAACCGATCGTGAAGATCGAGATCATCTGCCCCAACGAGAACATCGGGGACCTGATGAAGCTCTGCGACGCCCGACGTGGCATGTTCAAGAGCCAGCGCTTCCTGAGCGACACGCGGCAGATACTCGACTACGAGCTGCCGCTGGCCGAGATCATCTACGACTTCTACGACAAGCTGAAGTCCATCACGCGCGGCTACGGCACCATGGACTACGAGCTCATCGGCTTCCGGCAGGACGACCTCGCCAAGGTCAGCATCCTGGTCAACGGCGAGCCGGTGGAAGCGCTCAGCCTGATCACCCACCGCAACCTGGCCGAGCACCGCAGCCGCGTGATCCTGGAGAAGCTGAAGAAGCAGATCGACCGGCACCAGTTCGAGATCCCGCTGCAGGCGGCGATCGGCGGGCGGATCATCGCCCGCGAGAGCATCAAAGCCCTGCGGAAGAACGTGCTGGCCAAGTGCTATGGCGGCGACGTGAGCCGCAAGCGCAAGCTGCTCGAGAAGCAGAAGGAAGGCAAGAAGCGGATGAAGACGGTGGGCATGGTCACCATCCCGCAGGAGGCCTTCATGGCGATCCTGGACCAGGGCGACTGACGCACGCCAGCGAGGGTGGCCCTAGACTGGCCGCATGAGCCCCTCCCACCGTTTCCTTGTGCCGATCGCCCTGGCCGCAGGTGTGCTGCTGCTGGCCCAGTTGACCTCGCCACGTGCCGCCGATGCCCGCGCCACCCCGGCGGGCGATCTGGGTCCCACGCAGGCGGTGCTGCTGGAGGGCAAGGATGGCACGCTCAGGCTGGTCAACGAGGGCGGCCGACCGGCGTGGGGCGAGGACAGCACCGCGCGGGCCCTGAGCATGGGTGCCGTGCACGTCGACAAGGTCCTCAAGCGGCTCCTGGACAGCGGATCCTTCGCCGAGGAGCGGCAGCGTTTCGACGAGGAGGCCAAGAAGCAGGGCTCCGATTTCCAGAAGGACATGGACGCGCTGAAGTCCAAGTACGGCGAGAAGAAGCCCGAGGACCCGGAGTTCGCGCAGGGCCAGGCCGAGGCCAAGGCGCTCTTCGAGCGATTCCAGCAGTGGAACGCGGGCATGCAGGCCGCCCAGAACAAGCTGATGGCCGAGCAGGTGGAGAAGGCCCACCGGGAGATGACCGCCGCGGTGGATGTGGTGGCCGACCGCCGCAGGATCGACCTGGTGTACCGCTTCATCCCGGCGCACACCCCCTTCGAGTCGCAGGACCTCGGCAATGCGATGGTCCAGGTGCAGGGCCGCACCTTCCTCCGCGCGCCGGAGTCGATCGACCTGACCGCGGACGTGCTGAAGGAACTGAACCTGTCCAGCGACTGAGTCACCGCCCGGTCTGGGCCAGCCGACGCTCGACCGCGCTGACCATCACTTCGCCCAGCACGCGCTTCACCCCGGCCAGATCGGGTGCAGCGCTTCCCAGCTCCAGCCGCAGGCTGGTGACAGGGCGGCCGACCAGGCCGCAGGGCACGATGAGCTCGAACATGCGCAGGTCCGGATCCACGTTGAGCGCCAGGCCGTGCAGGGTGGCCCACCGGCTCACACGGACGCCCATCGCCGCGATCTTGCGCTCGGGCCCCCGCTCGCCAACCCAGACGCCCGTGGCCGTCTCGTCGCGCCGGCCCTCGAGGCCGAAACGCCCCAGCGTGTCGAGCACCACCTGCTCGAGCAGTCGCATGTAGCCGTGGATGCGCAGATCCAGCCGCTGCAGGTCGAGGATGGGATAGGCCACCAGCTGGCCCGGCCCATGCCAGGTGACATCGCCGCCGCGATCGGTCTCCAGCCGCTGCACGCCCAGGTCCGCAAGGGTGCGGTCGCCGGCCAGCACATGTCGCTCCGCCCCAGGACGTCGACTCACGGTGATCACCGGCGGATCGTGCTCGAGCAGGAGCACCTGCATGGGTTCAGGGCGGCCCCGGCCCGACACGAGCCGTTCGTGCAGGGCCCGCTGCCGATCGAGCGCCTCCGCGTAGCCGATCCGTCCCAGATCGTGCACCTGCACGTCGTCCATGTCCCAAGCGTAAGCATCCGGACCACGTCACCCCTCCTTACAATCGGCTCTCTCATGGCACGCATTCACCCATCGGCCGTTGTCCTGGGCGACGTCACGCTGGCCCCCGATGCGGAGATCGGCCCCTTCTGCCTCATCGAGGGTTGCCCCGGGCCGGTCACGATCGGTGCCGGGACCCGGCTCCTGCACCGCGTGACCATCCAGGGGCCCTGCTCGCTGGGCCAGCGCAACACGGTCTATCCCGGCGTGACGCTGGGCTGTCCTCCGCAGGACCTCGGCTTCAACCCCGCGGAACCGGGGCCAGGGCTGATCATCGGAGACGACAACGTCTTCCGCGAGGGCGTGACCGTGCACCGCGGCAAGACGCAGGCGCCCACTCGCATCGGGCATGGCAACTACTTCATGGTCAACAGCCACGCCGGGCACGACTGCATCATCGGTGACCGGAACATCTTCGCGAATGGAACGTTGCTGGCAGGCCACGTGGAGGTGGCCGACCGCGTGATCATGGGTGGCAACGCGACCGTGCACCAGTTCTGCCGCGTTGGCCGCGGCGCCTTCGTGGGAGGCCTGACCGGTTTCAGCCTGGATCTGCCCCCGTTCTTCATGGTGACCGGCATCAACATCGCCGGCAGCATCAACGTGGTCGGCATGCGTCGGAGCGGCATGAGCCGCTCCGACATCGACACCGTGAAGTGGGTGTACAAGGTGCTGCAGCGCAGCCAGCTGCCCAAGCTGGCCAAGATCGAGGAACTGCGCACGCGCGCGGGTGATCCGGTGGTCGACGAGTACATCGCGTTCGTGGCGTCGG
>JBILWQ010000264.1:0-3394 GCA_044369805.1 Phycisphaerales bacterium | reverse complement strand
CAGTTGCCGAGGCGGCGCGGGACCTGCGTGACCAGCTGGCCGAAGCCGCCGCCTCGCGCGTGCCGGCATGAGGCGACTGGCGTTCCTGGGCCTTGTCTTCGCCGCGCTGCTGGCCGTGCCGCTGGCCATTCGGCAGCCGCGCATCGAGGGATCGAGCGGGGCCGACCAGGTCATCGTGGTGACGGCGAGCACGGAGCAGATCCGCGAGGAACTGGGGCAGGCCTTCGGCGCGTGGCATGCCGACCGGTTCGGGCGGGGAGCACGGGTGGTCTGGAGCACGCCCGGCGGCGCGGTGGAGATCCGCCGTGCGCTGGTGAGCGCGTGGGAGAGCCGGCTCCGGCAGGGGCTTCCGGTGGGTGGCGACGCGGACGTGCTGCTCGGTGGTGGCAGCTTCGAGTTCCAGATGCTCCGCCGTCCCGTGCGTGTTGAGGTGAACGGCGAGGTGCGCGAGGCGACGGTGCTGGAGCCCGTGCAACTGCCCGAGGCCCTTGTTCGGTCCTGCTACGGCATCGAGACCATCGCCGGCGAGCGGCTGTTCGATCCGCAGGGCTGGTGGTACGGCGTGGCCCTCTCCACCTTCGGGATCGTGTGGAACCAGCCGCTGCTCGACCGACTCGGCGTTCCGGCCCCCACGGCGTGGGAGGCCCTGGCCGACGCGCGGCTGCAGGGGTGGGTGTGCATGGTCAATCCGGCGCAGTCGGGAAGCATCCTGACGGCCTTCGAGAGCGTGGTGCAGCGCGTGGGCTGGCGGCGGGGCCTGGCCATTCTCCGGCGAGCCGCCGCGAATGCACGCACCTTCGCGCCCAGTGGCACGCGGGGGCCCATCGACGTGGCCTCGGGCGATGCGGCCATGGGCGTGGCCATCGACTTCTACGCCCGCTCGCAGGCGCAGGCCATCGCGGCGGCCGCCGATCCTCGCGACGCGGTCGCCGCCGAGCGGGTGCGATTCGTGGCCCCGCGAGGCCAAAGCGCGATCGACGCGGACCCGGTGGGCATGCTGCGCAATCCGCCGCACCGGGCGACGGCGGAGCGCTTCATCGAGTTCATGCTCACCGAGCATGCGCAGCGGCTCTGGGCGCTGCCGGTGGGCCAGCCGGGTGGACCCCGGCACCATGCGCTGCGTCGTCTTCCGGTCATGGCCAGCCTCTACGCGCGCGAGGGTGATCGATTCGTGGATCACATGGATCCCTTCGCCGATGCGGCGCCGCCGTCCCACCGGCACCCCGGCATGCGGGCGTTCCTGCCCATGCTCTTCAACGCCATGGCCATGGACGCGCCGGAGGATCTCCGAGGTGCCTGGCGCCGCATCGTGGCCCATCCCGCGTACCCGCGCGACCGCGGGGGGCTGGTGATGGCGGAGGATGTGCAGGACCCGCAGCTGCGTTCGTGGCTGGAGCGATTCGATGCCTGGCCCGAGCTGGAGACGCCGGCGGGGCCGCGTTCGGTGGGTTCGGCCGAGGCGCTGGCGGAACTGGAGCAGGGCTGGCTGCGGGGCGGCTGGGCCGACCGGGGCTGGTGGCGCCCGCAGGAGCGTGGCTCGGATGCGGCCAGGCACCGCTTCGCCGAATTCTTCCGCGGCCACTATCGTTGGATCCTCGCGCAGTCGCGCAGCAAGCCATGAAGGCAGCCATCCTTTCCATCGGCGACGAACTGGTCCTGGGTCAGACGCAGGACACCAACGCGAAGTGGCTGGCCCAGCGGCTGGCCTCGGTGGGCGTGCCGTGCGTGCAGTTCCGCGTGGTGCCGGATGCGCTCGAGGCCCAGGCCTCGGCGCTTCGCGAGCTTGCCGGCACAGCCGACCTGGTGGTGGTGACCGGCGGCCTGGGGCCGACCGACGATGACCTGACGCGCGAGGCCCTGCGCATGGCCATGGGCGAGGCGTCGCCGCTGGTGCACGATGCCGAGGCGGCGGAATCGCTGCACCGCTGGTTCCGCGATCGGGGACGCGCCATGCCCGAGATCAACGCTCGGCAGGCCCAGCGGCCGGCTGGTGCGCGCTGCCTGGCCAACGACTTCGGCACGGCGCCGGGTCTGCAGGCGACCGTGGGTGCGGCCCGCGTGTTCTGCCTGCCCGGGCCTCCGCGCGAGATGCAGCCCATGTTCGAGCGGTACGTCTCGCCCGTGCTGCCGAGGCTGGCCATGGCCACCGGCGTGGTGCATGCCTTCGGTCAGGGGGAGAGTTTCCTGGCGGAACGCCTGGGCGAGCGCATGCGAAGGGACCGCAATCCCCTGGTGGGCACCACGGCCAGCGGCGCTGTGGTGAGCGCCCGCGTGCGCGGCACGGGCGATGCGGCCGATCCCGGGGCCATGGAGACCGAACTGTCCGACATCGAGCGGATCTGGGCGCCCTACGCGTTTGGCCGCGGGGACATGACGCTGGCCGGGGCCGTGGGGCATGAACTCCGGAGCCGCGGCCTCACGCTGGCGCTGGCCGAGAGCTGCACGGGCGGTCTGGCCGGTTCCATGGTGACGGCAGAGCCCGGATCGAGCGTCTGGTTCCGGGGTGGCGTGATGTGCTATGCGAACGAGGCGAAGCGGGATCTGTGCGGGGTTCGCCAGGCTTCGCTGGATTCGCAAGGTGCGGTGAGCGAGACGGTGGCGATCGAGCTGGCCGATGGCGTGCGCTCGCGGCTGGCCGCGGACTGGTCGGCGTCCATCACCGGCATCGCCGGTCCAAGTGGAGGCAGCGAGAGCAAGCCCGTGGGCACCGTCTTCATCGGCGTGTCCGGGCCGGGATTCTCCCAGGCCCGCCGCTTCCACTTTCCAGGCGAGCGTGCTTCCATCCGTGACCGGGCGGCACGCGGAGCCCTGGCGCTGGTGCGTCTGGCGATCCGGTCGCCCATGGACTTCGCCGTGCCCTTCATCTGGGAGTGGAAGCCGCGTGCATGAGGTGACCGAGGGTGTCGCCGTTGCGCTCGGCAGCAACACGGGCGATCGCCTGACGCTGCTTCGCGAGGCTGTCCGCCGCATGGAGGCGCAGGATCTGCTCCGTGATCTGCGTTGCAGCCACGCCTACGAGACGCCTCCGGAGCGCGCGGACGATGGCGGTCCCTTCCTGAATGCGGTCGTGGCGGGTGCCACGCGGCATTCGGCGGGTGACCTGCTGGCTGGCCTGCTTGAACTGGAGCGGGCCATGGGCCGCGTTCGGCATGCCGGGGTGCACGGGGGGCCACGGCCGATCGACCTGGACCTGGTGCTCTTCGGTCATCGGGTGCACCGCGAGCGTGGGCTCGAGGTGCCGCATCCGCGGTTCGCCCGGCGAGCCTTCGTGCTCGTGCCGCTTGCCGAGGTGATGCCGGACGCACGCGATCCTCGTTCAGGGCGATCGGTACACTCGCTGCTCGCCACGCTGCCCGACGCCGCCTTGCCCCGAGCCGGGTCGCTGAAGTGAACC
>JBILWQ010000351.1:0-3395 GCA_044369805.1 Phycisphaerales bacterium | reverse complement strand
AGTCGCAACCTCTTGAGGATCAAATGGTGGAATTCCTGCAAAACGCTTTCCAAGATCTCGCAGGTCCTGTTCTCGCTTTTGGTAGAGCATTGGTCTTTCGTTTTTGAGCTCAGGTATAGTGAAGTGCTCAAGAATGTCGACGGCGGTTGTGCGTCGTCACAATGTTTGACGGTGAAAGTAGGCTTTTCGAGTCACATTCCGTGTCGGCCTGAGGCAATGTCCCGCCAGTTTGCATGACTAAGATTTGCTCTGATATGAGACGACCCTCCCGTGGGCTGCGGAAACAGACACCACGGGAAATCCACACAGCATTTGGAATAGGAGTCGCTCTGCCATCGATAGCTTAGAATCCTTTGACAGCGCAAGTCTTTTGGACTTTGCCGCGTGCCGTGATGTTGAATTTGCTGAGGAAGCGAGGAAGAAGGGTTGCCCGCACTGCGGCGGGTCGCTTCACTACGCCCGATATTATCGAAAATTCCGCTCGTTGCCGGATTTTGAACCGCCCGAGGGGTGGGCTCTTTTTGCCAGCCTTTGCTGCTCCCGGGAAGGTTGCCGCAAACGTGTGCGGCCGCTTTCGCTGCGCTATGCGGGCCGAAGCCCGCATAGTGTTGCCATGCTCTTGCTTTGCCGCTTTCTTAAGTCCGGCGGCTCGCAGAAATCGACCTCGGCAATCTGTTCTTTGCTGGGAGTCGATCCACGCACCGTCGCCAGGTGGCTACGGCTTTGGAGGGCCGCACACAGTCGTTCGGTCTGGTGGCGCAAAATCGCTTCTCGCTTTGGGCTGCACGGAAAGACTTTTGTTGATTTGCACAACACCCTAGTGGGGCTCCATTCGCCCAAAACAGCGACTGAACTTTTGCTTTCTGAATGTGCACAATTGTGGAGTGAGATCAGAATAACTGACGGGGAGGTCGCTCCCGCAAAACATGCCTGATGCAGATTGCATGACGGGAATTTATCTGAATGGTGGCCGAACCGAATAACCCTCAGATAAGGAAACTTCATGGATCAGATTACAAAGAATGCTAGCGCCTATAATCGCGGACTGTTTCGTTACACCGTCATGTCGTCTCTGTTGGCAAATCCTCCTGGACCTGGAGAACTTGCAGCCTGTTTGCGTGAGATTGCAGCGAGAGAGCACATGCAACCATGGAACCAGCAGCGTGTGAAAATCTCCTTTCGCACGTTAGAGCGCTGGTACAAGCTAGCACGCAAGTCACCTCGACCAACCGAAGCCCTCCAGCCCAAGTTGCGTTGTGATCGCCAAGCGACACGTGCGTTATCGTCGGTGCATAAAGAGTGGATTGGCCAGTTTTACAGAGAATATCCGTCGTGGTCAGTCCAGCTACTCTTCGACAATCTTTGTGCCGCTAGTCTGCCTGGCACCAATCCGTCGTATTCCACTGTGCTTCGCTACTTCAGGGCGTGTGGATTTTTTCCCCATAAGTCGAGAATTCGGCATCGTAATCGCAAGGAAATAAGAAGCTACGAAGTGGAGTATGTTGGGCAGCTTTGGCATATGGACTTCCATAAAGGCTCACGAATGGTGCTCACAAGCAACGGAGAGTTTGTCCAGCCGATCTGTATGGCTATCATCGATGATAAATCGCGCTTGGTCTGCCATGCACAGTGGTTCTTGAACGAAACAGCCGAAGTGCTCGTGCATGGATTCTGTCAGGCCATTGCAAAGCGTGGCATGCCAGCCACGTTCTATACTGATAATGGCTCTGCGATGAAAGCGACTGAATTGATTACCGGCCTCGAAGTTCTGGGAATCAAGCAGGAATACACCTTACCGTATGCTGCCTATCAGAATGGCAAACAGGAGAGTTTTTGGAAGCCACTCGAGGGCCGTCTCTTGAAAATGATTCCAAAACAAAAGCGTATCGATCTGGAGCTTCTCAACAAAGTGACACAGGCATGGGTGGAGCAGGACTACCACACGACGGTGCACTCTGAGACCAAACAAACTCCGCTTCATCGGTTCTTTGATGAAACCGGCGTCTTACGTCCTGCACTGGATTTTAATGAGTTAAAGAGGTGCTTCAGAATGCGACTGACTCGATCAGTGCGCAAGACAGATGCAACTGTAACTATCGACGGAGTTCGTTTTCAATTACCCCAATGCTACGGCCATTTAGATCAGATCGTCCTTCGCCACGCACGCTGGGATCTTGGCGAAGCAGAGGTGCTTTGTCCCGACACCTTAAAACCGATAGCTACAATCTATCCGGTAAATAAACTTGCCAATAGCTTGGCTCACAGGAACTCCAACAGCGCTGTAGCCGAACAAACTGAAGAAAAGGCACAAGAGTCAGAGGAGCTGCTCTCGCTTTCGCGTGACTGGCTACCGCCGCTGCTCGCGCGCTGTTTGGCCGACCACGCCCGGGAAAATCAACTTGCAGGATACCTGCCCCTTAACAACGAAAGCAAACCAACATGATGAATCGCAAGCAAATACATGCTCTGTATGGCCTCAAATGGAACCCCTTCTTGCCAGAGATACCTACCGAAGCGCTCATAAAGGACGAATCTGCGCAGCGTTTTTGCTGGCGAGTGGAACAAGTCGTTATGGATGGGGGCTTCGCTCTCGTAACAGGCGAGCCTGGCACCGGTAAATCTGTGGCGATGCGACAGCTGCAGAGTCACCTTCGAAGTATACCTGAGCTCGCCGTGCGGACGATCTCTCGACCACAAAGTCGTATTCAGGATTTTTACAGAGAGCTTGCTGAACTCTTTGATGCTCCGATCCGGCCCAGTAATCGGTATGGCGGCTTTACAGTACTCAGAGAAAAATGGATGTCGCATATCAAGGCAAGCATGTTCAGGCCTGTCATTCTTGTTGATGAGGCCCAAGAAGCCCACGAGGATGTGCTGAACGAGTTACGGTTACTTGCATCTGTGGAGCTTGATTCCAAGAACATCCTTGCTGTGGTGCTTGCAGGTGACAACCGATTGCCGGAGAAGCTCAGGCAAAGCTCCCTGCTGCCGCTCGAAAGCAGAATCCGAATCCGTCATCACCTTGATAAGCGCCCGCAAGCGGAACTTGCTGCAATACTCACCGAGGCAATTGCACAGGCGGGCGCACCGTCACTCCTCACGGAACCATTGATAAAGGCTCTCGCAGAGCATTCGGCAGGCAATCTGCGTGCCATGATGCTTATGTGCAACGAAATGCTCGCTGCTGCTGCTGAGCGCGATATTCGGCAACTTGATGAGACACTCTTCTTTGAAGTCTTCTCGGCGAACTTCAAGAAACGTCGCGCCGGAAAATAGACCAGCGGGGCCATCGGCCCCGCTACGCAACGAACAAGTTCTTCAGCCAATTAATCTGATTACAATACCGCCAAATTGCTTGACGACTCACAGTTTAGCCGACATGCAAGAGGTTGACG
>JBILWQ010000263.1:0-3409 GCA_044369805.1 Phycisphaerales bacterium | reverse complement strand
CGGGCCTACATATCGGACCCCTTGGGTCCGATATGTAGGCCCGTCCCTTTCGCTCACCCACGGATCCGCTTCGCGCATTCGGCCGCCCAGTCCCGCCGCGCGGGCACCGGATCGCTGGCCGCCATCGCGTCGAGCCGCACCAGTGCCTCGGTGGCCTTCAGCGTGGCCAGCGCGTCGGCGGCCCCCCGCTGCGACCGCTCCTCGGGATCGTCCAGCCAGCCGATCAGCAGGTTCACGATCCGCTTGCGCGTCTCATCCTCGGCCCCCTTGGGACACAGCCTCGCGAGCGAACCCATGGCCGCGGGCCGCGCGCGGTCGAAATTGCCAAGACTGCACGCCTTGATCGCGGGCTCGATCGCCTTCGCCTCATTCAGCCCGGCCAGCGCCTCGAGCGCAGCCAGCTGCAGTTCCTGCTGCCGGCTCGGCACGTCCACCATCTGCAGCAGCAGATCCACGTGGTCCTTCGCGCCCAGGCCGGCCACCCCGTTGATGCACGCCCGCCGCACCGCGTAGCTCCGCTGGTCCTTCAGCCGCTCCGCCAGCCACGCCTTCGCCTTCGCGGCGTCCTCGATCGTGGTCACGGCCTTGCAGACCGAGGCCATCAACTTGGGCTCGGCAGGCGGCTTCTCCATCCAGCGGGCGATCACCTCGCGGCCCGCGGGCGTGCGGAAGTCCGCGATCGCGTCCACGCACTCCTGCCGCAGCTTCAGTCGCTGCTTCGGATCATTCGCCACCGCCTCCAGCACGGCCACCGTGTCGGGAGTGGCGTCGCCCCGCAGCACCGCCAGTGCCTGCCGGCGGCTCGAGGCCGTGGGCCCCTGCCGCACCAGTGCCCGCATCCACTCCACGGGCATCTCCTGCTTGAGTGTCTTGAGCGTGGCCAGCCGCGGATCGAAGGCCACCCATTCCGGCGGCCCGTCCAGGGTCACCTGCAGCGTGTCGGCCTTCTTCCGCCAGTCCCATTCGAAGGTCCGCACGCCGCCCGCCGTCTTCACCATCACCGGCGTGCTCACGGCGAACGCGGGCGTGCGTTCGTCGATCTTCTGCGTCTGCTTCGTCTGCAGCGTCAGGGTTCGCGTGCCCGTGTCGTACGCCGCACTCACGGTGATGTTGGGGCAACCGGGCCGGTAGCACCACTGATCGAAGAAACCCTCCAGGCCCAGGCCACTCGCCTTCTCCAGCTCCACGCGGAAGTCGTTCGTCTCGGCCAGATCGAGCTTGAACCGGTCGAAGTAGGCATGCACGCCCTTGAAGAAGGCCTCGTCACCCAGCCTCTCGCGAAGCATGTGCAGGATGCTGCAGCCCTTGGGGTAGGGATTGGGCGCCCGGCGGAAGGTCTCGCCCGGGCTGCCGTAGATCGGGCTCACCATGCCCACGGGACCATCGGTGCTGTCTCCACCGGCCACGCGGTGCTGGTCCAGCAGCGCATCGAAGTACCCATCCTCGCCATCACGCTCGCCCTCCCACAGCACGCTGCCGTAGGTGGCCCAGCCCTCGTTGAGCCAGATGTGCGCCCAGCTGCGGCAGGTGATCAGGTCGCCGGTCCACTGGTGGCAGAGCTCGTGGCTGATCAGGCCATCCATGTCGTCGTCGTCATCGGCCGCGGCGATCTCGTCCAGGATGGCGCCCGGATGCATGGTGGTGGCGCTGGTGTTCTCCATGCCACCGCTGCCGAAGTTGCGCACCACCAGCTGGTCGTAGCGGTCCCACGGGTACTTCTCGCCGAACACCCGCTCAAACAGGGCCATCATGCGGTCCGTGCGCCCGTAGGTGCGCTCCACGTCGCCGGCCCGGTCCCTGGGCACCCAGACCTGCATGGGCACGCCGCTCAGGCGGTTGTCCAGCGGCACCCGCGCGAAGTCGCCAGCCACCAGCGTGACCAGATAGGCCACATGCGGCTTCTCCTGCAGCCAGTGCCACACCGTGCGTCCGCCCTGGCTCTTCTGGGAGACCAGCCGACCGTTGCCGCTGACCACCACGCCTTCGGGCACATCCACCACCAGCTCGGTGCTCTGTCGCTCGCTCGGGAAATCCAGGCACGGGAACCAGTGGCGGTTCATCTCGGGCTGTCCCTGCGTGTGCACCTCGGCGCCGTACCCCGGTCGATCCGGGTACGCCGGCGAGAAGTTCATGCCGTCGTAGGGGTGGTCGATCTCGTAGGTCACGCGAATGTCCGCAGCCGCATCGCGCGTGAGCGGCGGGTCGAAGCGGAGTCCAAGCCGATGCCCGTCGCTTGAATGTTCAACCGGCTTGCCGCCCAGGGTGACCGAACTCACCTTCAACCCCTCGGCGTTCAGGTTGAGCGAACCCACCGGGTCATGGATCGGCTGCATCGAGAGCGTGGCCACGGCCTCGGCCCGTCGCTGGGCCAGGTCGGCGAACTTCAGCTCCACGCGGATCCGCTGGATGTCCACCAGCCGATCCGGCGGCCAGTGGCGGAAATCGGCACCGTTGGCGGCATCGAACGCAGCCTTGCCCTGGGTGGGGCCACCCGCGGGCTGGTCTCGCTTGCGGGGCGGGGCCTGCTCCAGGCGGCGGGCCAGGCAGGCGCAGCCGAAGTCCTCCTCGGAGGCCCGGGCGAGGGGCGCGATCAGGCTTGTGGCCAGCAGCACGGCAACGGTGTCTCGCATGGAAGGCATCCTCGCGGGAATTCACCCATTGGTACAGGCCCCCCGCGGCCCGGCTTCGCAACTTGATCGAAAATCCGGGCGCGGTACGATCAAGCGTGCCCTCCAAGGAAAGCCCAACCCCCCCGAACTCCTCCGAGAGCGGGTTTCTTGCCCAATTTTCGGCGAGCGACGACCAGCGGGAGTGGTTCAGCCCGGCACCCCCTGGGTACCAGAAGGGCCGCACCAAGTACGTGGTGGTCATCGGCACGGTGATGAGCGGACTGGGCAAGGGCATCTTCAGTTCCAGCCTGGCGAAGCTGCTGCAGGACAAGGGACTGGCCGTGGCCCCCATCAAGATGGAGGGCTATCTCAATGTGGACAGCGGCACGCTGAACCCCTTCCGGCACGGCGAGGTGTTCGTGCTCAGCGACGGTCTCGAGACCGACATGGACCTGGGCACCTACGAGCGCATCCTGGACCAGGATCTCTCGCGCAAGAACTTCATCACCGCCGGGCAGATCTACAGCGAGATCCTCGACCGCGAACGCCGCGGCGGCTTCCTGGGCCGAGACGTGCAGATGATTCCGCACGTCACCGGCACGGTGAAGCTGAAGATCCGCCAGCTGGCCATGACCGGCGGCCCCGGCGGCACGCAGGCCGACGTGGTGTTCGTTGAGGTCGGCGGCACCGCGGGCGACTACGAGAACGGCTTCTACATCGAGGCGCTGCGCGAACTGGCCTTCGAGGAGGGTCCCGAGAGCACCTGCTTCGTGGCCCTGACCTACATCCTGGAGCCCGCC
>JBILWQ010000031.1:0-11905 GCA_044369805.1 Phycisphaerales bacterium | reverse complement strand
CGCAAAGGCGCTCCAGAAGGCCAGCAGCCCGTCGCCCAGGAACTTGTTCACGTAGGCATGCTCCAGTGTCAGCTCTCGCGTCATGGCACCCATGTACAGGTTGAGCGTCTTGACCACCTCGGGGCCTCCAAGCCGCTCGCTGATCGTGGTGAATCCGGCCAGATCGCCGAACAGGATGCTGGTCTCCCGCTCGACGCCTTCCATGGAGAGGGCCTTCGGATTCTCGGTGAGCAGGTCCACCAGCTGCGAACTCACTCGCGCCCGGAACTGCTTGGAGATTCGCCGCTTCTCGCGGCGATCCAGGATCGCCACGTCGGCGGTGGCGCAGATCCAGCTCAGCAGACCGGCCGACACCGGGGCCGCCATGGGGAAGACGATCTCGCCGCGGTCGAACACCACCACGCCCAGCACGCCGACATAGATGGCCAGCAGCACCAGCAGCGCCATGAAGCCGGCTCCCGCTCCGAATCGGGCCGCGACCACCGCGGCGGTCAGGCCGAGGATCACGATCGCCAGAGGCGCCACCCAGACAGGAACGAACGCCAGTCCGCGTCCGTTCAGGAGCATGTCGGCCACGACCACGTGCGCGAAGACGCCGGGCGTTCGGGAGTCGAAGATCGTGTTCACCATGTCGGCCATCGTGCCGGTGGCGGTGAACCCGAAGAGCACCAGCTTGTCCTCGAAGATCTTCCGGAGCGACGCCTCCTCGCTGGCCAGCGCCGCCCGGCTGGCGGGGATCTCGCGGTCCAGCTTCAGGAACTCGGCCATCAGCGAGGCCGCTTCCCGCTCCCGGGGAATTGCGTCATGACGGCGCTGCAGTTCCTCGCCGGAGGGCTGGGCCTGGCCCATCGCGGCCAGATCCTCGGCCGCCTGCCGGTATCGGAGCCAGTACGACATCGCCGGCCCGCGATCGAGGGGGCCCGCGGCCTGCGTGGCCTGCTGCGATCGGAGATACTCGTCGCCGTAGTCCTGCTCGTACCAGCGTTCGATGATCGCTCGACGGGCCTGGCCATCGTGGTAAGCCTCGGGCCACCGATCTCGCAACTCCGCCAGGACATCCGAACTTCGCGCCAAGTCATCCGCGGCCTCGAAACGCCTCTGCGTCTGCCGCGTCAGTTGCTCGCGCTTATCCGCAAGTTCCACCAGCCGGCCGATGCGGATCACCGCCAGGGGTCCTTCGCCGGCATCGCCGTAGCCCGAGAGAAGCTCCGTGGGCCAGTCGATCGGCAGGCGATCGCCGAGCAGCGGCCATGTCCGTCCGTCCAGGGTCAGGGCACCATCCCGCACCAGAGCCTCGGCCGGCGCGTGACCCAGGAACGCCAGTGCCGCGGCCACGCCGAGGTGGGGCGCCCAACCATGGTCCGTGGGGAAGAAGGGCTTCACCCGACGCAGACGCCCGTCAAAACGATCCGTGTCGGCATTCACGACGCCGAACGAGGAGGCCACCACGGCCAGTTCCGGAATGGGTGGCGTGTCCTGCAGCGACCCCCGCGCTGCCGGATCCTGCCGTAGCCTGCGTTCCACCTCACGCCAACTCAGCAGCCGCTGCCACGCCTCCTCGAGCAGGCGTCGCTCGGCGAAGTCGCCCATGTGACGGTCCCGCGCCAGCCCGCCCTGCATGGCGCGAACGAAGGCCTCGAGGTCCGGGGGTGCCCGCCCCTCGCGTTCATCCTCCATCAGCGCGTTCCACGCGGCGAGCGACTTGAACGCGTTGGGCCGATCCAGGATCAGGGATCGCCATGGCTCCTGAACGCCACCCTCGGCAAGAATGGTCTCGATGGATCGTTGGATGCCCCCGCGGTAGGCTCGCGTCAGTCGCTCGAGAGCATCGCGGCCCCTGGGTGTGTCCCACCGCGCCTGCAAGGATCGATCAAGCACCACGTTGAGGGCCAGCACGGACTGCACCCCCGGGTCGGCTGCCTGTCCCCGCCCCTCGCCACGGCCCGCACCCATCATGGCCCGAGCCAGTCGAGCATCGCCGTCCGTGCCGCTCTCGGGCTCGGTGAACAGCACGTCGAAGGCCATCACCCGAGCACCCGCGCGAGCCACCTCCTCCACGGCGCCCGCCAGTCGGGCACGCGGCCATGGCCACCGCCCGATGCTGTCCAGACTCGCGTCGTCGATGCCCACCAGCCGGATCTGGTCGCCCAGCCGATCCGGCTCCCACCGCGCATGACGGAACCGCAGGTCCAGCGTCCAGTCCTCCTGCCACCGGAAGAACCCCGTCAGGTCGGCGCCCAGGACCAGCAGCGTGACCAGGGCGCCGATCGCGAATGCGGTGCGCTGGAATCGCCTCATGCCCGTGTTGTATCGCGATCCACGCCGGGGCGTCGGGCCGGGCTCAGCCGCCGCCGTCACCGCCCTGGCCGCCAAAGGCCGCGTCGAAGTTGGTCTGGCCCTGCCCGAACGTCGACTCGATGCCGGCCGCGTTCTGCTCGATCTGCTGCAGAAGGGCCGCGGAGGCCGCGGCGATCCCGGCACTGTCCAGCACGCGCTGACCTGTGGCCGCGTAGAAGACCTTGGCGCCGTAGGTGGTCGCACGCTGGGCCGCCTCGACCGCGGCATCGCTCGCCGCGACGCTGTCCGCGATCTCGTCCTGGATCGACTCGATGTTCGCGAGCGCCGCCGCAAGGCCGCTCAGATAGGCCTGGCCTCGGTCATCGCCGGTGATCTCCTGGTAGCGGGCCACATAGGCATCCAGCTTCAGCTTCATGGCCTGAAGGCGCTGGCTGGCCGCGAGCGCGGAGTCTCGCGCGGACTCCACCTGCTCCAGCTTCGCCGCGAAGGCTCCGCCCGAACCGGCCTCGAAGGCGCTGAACGCGTCCTGCACCCCGGCGTTGAGCAACTGCACGTCGCTGTCGATCAGGCGAGCCTCGGCCAGAAGCTCCCCGCCGTCGGTCTGCCAGGCGTCGCGGATGGACTGCATCGAGGCGAGGTGCGCAGTGGCTGCACCGATGTCGCTGGCTCCGATGGACGCACCGAGTTGACCGAGCAGATCCTGGATCGCGAGCAGATCCGACGCGCTCTGATCCCGGAGATTCTCCATCCGGACCTTCCTCGAGGTTTCCGAACCGAAGTCCGGCTGGTTCCAGAAGGTGTCCAGTTCATCCGCCAGCTGGCGAACGAGCGCGGCCGGGGCCTCGGCCGCATCGGCCAGAGGCTGGAGTTCCAGTTCCCCGTTCTGCGTGGCCAGCGAGGCATCGAGGGCTTCCTGCCGGACCTCCGGGACCACCGAGACCGCGGCGGCCGCAGCGGCGAAGAAGGCGCTGAAGCGGGCGGCCTCGATGGCCGTCGCAGCGCTCTCGATCGCGACCAACTGACCATCGGCCAGCCCGCGGATCTCGTCGCCCCGGGCCATGGCGGCCAGCGAGGCGGAGAAGAGCACCCGCTCGCCCAGCGAGTTGGCCGAATCGAGGGCTTGCTGGACACTCTGCATCTTCTGCACGGCCTGCGCAACCCGACTGGCCGCCTCCGCCAGAAGTTCGCTGGACCGGATGAGCGCTGCCGCAGCGCCGGGCCCCGCCTGGCCAGCGGCCACCAGACGCTGCACCTCCTTGCGATACGCCAGCACGGCACCCTGCAGGGTGGCGAGAGACTGCGAGGCGTCCTGCGCCTGGGCGAGACCGGAACTTGTATCCGACACCAGGGCGGAGAACTGCTGGTCGGCCGACTCGGCCGCGGCGAACCCATCGGTCATCTCATCGTGAAGATCCCGAACGGCCGTCACGATGTCACGAGCCCGATCGACGATGTTCTCCTGCCACTCGTCGTCGATGGCGTGCATCGCGTCCATGGCGGCGAATGCAGCGGCGTCCGCCTGGCTCCCGGGCTCCTCGGACGCCAGCGCGTCATCGAGATCCTGCCGCAGGCTCTGCATCTGGGCCTCGTCCGCATCCCCCTGCTGCACCAGGCCCGTCAGTTCCTGCTCCGCACCCTCCTCCCCCTCCCAGACCTGCTCCAGGTCGTCGCCCAGCGTCAGCACATCGTTGATCGCGGTCTCCCGCGTGGTGCCCGCTTCGACGGCCTGCTGACCCAGGGACAGTGCCGGCGAGGCGATGGCGTCGACCTCGCTCACGTGGGCATCGACCGCAGCGACCGCCTGTCGCTGCATCTCCAGCAGCCCGTCGAGGGGCGATTCGGTCACGGCGTTCGCGTTGGTCTCGGCCGCGGCGATCTGCTGCCACTGCTGGGGATTGGTGGGTGCGTTGCCAACGTTGCCCTGCGCCGCTGCCTGCTGGAGCTGCGAACCGTCCACGATGGTGCCGACCACCTGGGGTGGCCCCAGCGTGCTCATCCACGCGTTCTTCACCGGGTCCTTCTCCGACGAGGTGCTCTTGCCATCGCCGGAGAGGAAGTACTGCAGATTGCCCGCCACGTAGCGGATCTCGATCGCGTTGATCATGTTCGTGCGCGCACCGGTGATCTCGACACCATTGAGAACGCCGCTGTTGACGGCGAAGCCGGTGCCGCGCACGGAGAGCGTGGTCTGCGGCGTGACAACCTTGAAGTCGTTGGCGAATCCCTCGATCCGGTCCACCTTGAAGTCCACGCGACCCGTCTTCACCGCGGCCATGGTCCTGAGGGTCTCGCCCTCGCGGACCACCGAGGGAACCTGGAAGGTGGTCCCCGAGTCCACGAGCACCGATGCATTCTGGCCCAGTCGAACTGTGGCCCGGCTCCGAAGTCCGGTGCGCACCTCTGCGCCGGCCGAGAACAGGTCGTTCACGGCGGCCTCACGCCAGGCTTCACGCTCGGAAGCCCGCCAACGCACCTTGCCCTGCACTTCCATGAAGATGCCCTGGAGGGGCTGGGCTTCGGGGGCGGCATCGGCCCCGAGCAGCAGAGCCATTCCCATCGACAGCAGAACGGTGCGCCAAAGCCTCATTCGTTGTTCCCTCCGCCGTGTCCAGCGCCTGGACCGACGACCACGCCGATGTTCCCTGGATTCAGGCCTGTGTCGAACACCGGCGGCAGCGCGCCGACGGCTGCCGCCGTGTTGAACCCCGAACGAAAATTCTCCTGCATCGCCCACGCATTGGCCATGATGCTGTCCGTGGCCACCTGCGATCGCTCAGCCCAATCTGCGGCCCGACGCACCATCGCGTTGCCGGCGCTCTGGGCGAAGACCCGATGACCCAGCGTCCGGGCAGCCCCCGCCTCGGCGAAGGCCTGCTGGGCAGCATCAAGCGTGCGTAGCGCCTCGGCGCGGGCCTGCTGCACAAGCACCGCGACCTCGGCCGCAGCCTCTCGGCTCTCGGGCGTGTTCGCCTGCTGGGCCTGCGACGCGAACGCCCGACCGAAGTTGTCGGCCTCCATGGGCATCGTGGAGAAGGTGTTCTGGCTCAGCTGGAACCTGAGCGATGAAATGGCCATGGCGAGTTCCTGCTGGGTCCCGGCCAGATCCGACAGGTTTCCACCGGGCTGCGTCAGGACCTCACGAACGACCCCCTCCCACATGCCCTGGATGTGCTCGTTCAAGTCGAGTGCGAGCCGGGTTGCGGAGAGCTCGAACGCCTGTCCGGGTTCTCCCTCTCGCCCGCCACCCATGTCGATGCTCCAGAGCAGGCTGACGGCAAAGACACTTCCAAGACGTTCACCGATCTCCTCGCGAGCCGCCTCGGTGGCCACGGTGGACACGCTCTGGAGGGCCAGAAGGTCGCGGGAACTCTGCTCGCTGTGCTGGGTCGACCATGCCTGCGCATTCTCGAGTGCCTCGACGGCACCCAACTTGCCTTGCTGCGGCACGCTGTCGGTCGGCCGGGAGGTGAACACATCGGGCCGGTCGCCGGCTTCAAGGTTCTGGATGCGGCCCCACAGCTGGCCATCCATGCCGCGGCCCTGAACCTCGACGTTGCCGAACCGATCCACGCCGCCAGCACGAATGGACTCGCCGATGAGCGCCATCGCCTCCGTGCCACCCCCTTGCAGGTTCTCCAGCGCGCCGGCCAGTGCCGGCATGCTCGCATCATGGGCCAGCGTGGCGGAGACAATCCGCAATTCATCGGCTTGATCGATGGCAGTCTGCGCATCCACGAGCAGGTCCGGCACCTCGTCCCTGACCATCAACAGAGCGGAGAGAAGTTGCTCGGGAAGGTTGGACTCCCAGCCGGGAGGCAGGTCACCACCACCACCACCACCACCACCACCTCCACCACCGCCGCTGCTTCCCGAACCTTCGCCCCCGTTTCCGGTGCCACCACCCCCGGACGAGCCCCCGAAGAGATCAGGCTGCCTGGTCGAATCCACGGCCAGTTCGCGCAGATCCGCCGACGCACCGGGTTCGCTGGCGGCCACCACGATGGCCCCACCGGCCTCGCCGTAGGCCTCGGCTGCCGCGATCTGCTGGACCTGCTGCGGGTTCGTTGGTGCGTTGCCCGCCGTGCCCTGGGCCACCTGCTGCACCAGTTGCTGGTTGTTCACCAGCGCACCCACCACTGGCGGCGGACCCACGGTGCTCACCCACGCGTTCTGGACCGGATCCTGCCTCTCGCTGCTGCTGCGTCCCTCGCCACTCACGAAGTAGGTGAGGTTCTGCGCCACGTACTTCAGCTCGATGGCGTTCATCATGTTGGAGCGAGCGCCGGTCACCTCGAAGCCCTGCAGGGGGCCCGTGGCCAGACTGAAGCCGGTGCCACGGACCGCCAGCGTGGTCTGCGGCGTGACCACCTTGAAGTCGTTCGCGAAGCCGTCGATCTTGTCAACCTTGAAGTCCACCCGGCCGGTGCGAACCGAGGCCGTCGTCCGAAGTTGCGCCCCATCTTCGACGACCTCGGGAACCTCGAACGTGGTTCCTGAATCCACCAGCACCGTGGCATTCCGACCAACCCTCAGGGTGGCGCGGCTCCGGAGGCCCGTGCGGACCTCCGATCCCGCGTCCACGATGTCGTTCATGCGGGCGTCTCGCCATTCCGCATCCGCCGAGGGTCGCCACCGCACCTTGCCAGCCACGTCCATGAAGATCGCCTGAAGCGACTTCACGGCATCCGCCGCGGCTGAGGGCGAAGCGTCCTGCATGGCGTGCGCAAGCGAAACGCACGTCAGCAAGGAGCAGACCGCCAGCGATCCGAGGATGGTCACTCGCTCACGCATGTCCTGAACGGTCGCGTCGCAACGCGCCCACCTCATCAAAGTACGAGCATCGGATCCCTCTCGGACCCTGACAACACAAACAGTCTCAGGAAGGTCCCTGGTTCTCGGACGGTGTCGCGGGCTTTGCGGGCCGCATGGGCCCAGGCACCGTCGATGAGCCACCCTTTGGAGCAGGGGCAACCACCGGCGGTGTCGCAGGGGGTTGGGCCGGGGCCTTCGTCGCCTTGGGTGGAACAGTCGGCACCCTCGCAGGGCCAGGCAGTCTCGACGCCGGCGCCGCGTCCTCCGCCGGTGAAGGCACCGCCGGCGTCTCAAGGGGCCCACGATCCGGCAGCGGTCCCTCCTGGATCGCCGCCTCGTTGCCCGGCGTCTCCACGCTTGAGCCTGCCGGCATGCCCAACGGCTTTCGCGGCTCAGCCTCCTTCTCGTCATGGCCGACATGCCCCGCTGGCTCGCCAAGGGGGCTCGGGACCCGCTCCCGCCGGTTCCTTCCCGCGATGCGGTCAAGCCTGTTGATGAAGTCGACGAACTCCGCCCCCGTCAGGACCTGGTTCTCCGTCCGGAGCGGCAGGACCTCCATGTAGACCAGCTCGCGCGTGGCGTAACGCGGCAACGGACCGAAGAGCCGCATGCTCACGCCACCCTCCACGCCCATCACGACGCAACCCGCCGTGGCCATCCACCCCACCTTCGCCGCCTCGTTGGGCTTCTGAGGGGCCGAACCCCTGAACCAGCCCCGCTTCTCCCCTTCCTGAACGCGCGACTCGAACGACGTGCACGCATCGGCGCCATCCTGCAGCAGCAGGAACCCGTGCAGGGCGTCGTTGTTTGTCACCGCGGGCATGCGCTCCACCGCACCCAGGAACTCGATCTCCTGATCCCCCGCGGGGTACTGGTCCACCGCCGAGTTGCTCATGACGTAGGGCCTGCAGCCCAAGACTGCGGAGACCAGCAGCAGGAGCCAGGCGCGGATGATGGACTCAGAACGCATAGGTCAATCCCGAGTAGAAGAAGTCACGCGCCCCACCCTCGCCCGGGAAGAAGACCGAGGTGTTCGGCAAGAAGATGCCGTAGCGGATGTTCAGGTTCAGGTCGCTGCTGATGCGCCAATCCAGCAGCACATCCACCTCGCCACCCACCAGGTTGCTGCCCCCGGGCACCGTGAGCACGCTCAGCGGCGCGTCGTTGTCCATCTTCATGAACAGGAATCCGGTCACGCCGATCCGCAGCTCGCTGAACAGCGAGTGGGTGGGCAGCAGGTTGGAACTCACCCCAAGCGAGGGGCAGAACAGGTTGGCCGGTTCCGGTGACAGGGCGAGACCCGTGTTGATGTAGCCGAGCGCGTTGAAGCTGTGGTCCGTGGCGCCTGGGGCGATGCCGCCGAACGTGGTGCCGCTGTCCAGACGAGCCGAGGACCCCGTGCCCGCCAGGAACTGGGCATCGGCGCGGGTGTCGCCCGCGTCACGGGCCAGCCAGGTGAAGCCGACCACCCCCGCACCGGCGCTGATGTCGTTGGTGACCTGGGGCTGGGTCAGGGTGGGGCTGGTCGGATCCAGGGGATCACTCAGCGTGCTGCCGTATTCCCAGGCGAACTCGGAGCGATAGACGATCTGGGGCCCCATGCTGCCCGAGGACCCGAAGCCCACGTAGCCGCTGTTGTAGTCGAACGTGGTGGGCACCGGGAACGGCGAGGTGGGGAAGAGCGTCGCCTGCTGACCCCCGTTCATGTCCTGCTGCCAGAGGTAGTAGACGAAGGGTCGATGACCCGCGATACCTGTCCACTCCAGCTTCGCGCCCGAGAACAGGCGACTGGTGTCGGTGTCATACCCGGGACGCGAGGTGTCCCAGTCCACGGTGTCATAGCCCGCCGACTCGGCCAGCATTCCCGTGATCGTCAGGTCGCCCAGCTTCAGCTCGGTCTCGAGGGCGTAGGCGTAGTTGCTGAACACCAGACCCTGGGCCCAAATCACGTAGTTGCGGCCGCCGCGGACGATCAGGTTGAAGTCCGCGGGTCGCTTGCCTTGCCGCGACTGCACCAGCCCCGCCAGGTCGAACTCTCCCCAGTAGATCTCGCCGATGGGCCACTGCCAGCCATCCTCGCGAGGATCGGGCCCCAGGCCCAGCGTGCCGGTGTACTCCCAGTTGTCGTAGAGGAACCGCAGTCGCCCGAAGAAGCGGAACGCCCCGTCCAGCTCGGCCCGCATGAACATGCGGAGGTCGTAGGTGTACTGCAGCTGCTCCTGACTGCGGGCATTGTCGATGATGCTGAAGCCGAATCGCGCCGTGCCGCCGCCATCGAGCAGCAGTCGGTCGGCGATCGGCGTGTTGGCGAAGAAACTCTGCCGGAACTGCGCGTCCTCGACGTTGAGCTGCCGCTGCAGGTTCTCCGCCAGCACGGACGCGTTCTGCGCCGGGGCCAGTGGGGCCAGCCAGAGCGCCAGAAGAGCGGCGAGGATTCCGAGAGGTCGAAGGGTCACCGGCCCGGAGTATCGCCTCCGGGCCGCGAATCGGCAATCCGGGCTGTTACGCTTCCCCCATGAGGGTCCTCGTGGTCGGCACTGGCGACGCCTTCAGCTCGGAACGCTTCGGCTGCTCCTGCGTGGTCGAGGGGCCCCTGGGCCATGTGCTGGTGGACTGCCCGGACATGATCCATGCGGCGCTGCGTCGTGCCAGCGAGGCGTCCGGCTGGAAGGTGGATGCCGGGTCGATCCAGGACATCGTCATCACCCACCTCCACGGCGATCACTGCAATGGGCTCGAAAGTCTTGGATTCCACCGGTGGCTCCTCCATCGGGAACGTGGCGTGCCCCTGCCCCGGCTGCACTGCGGCCGCGAAGTCTCGGCCCGGCTCTGGGAACGGCTTGGCCCCGCGATGGATCAGGGTGGCACCGCCAGGCTCGATGACTACTTCGCGGTGCACACGCTTGTCCCCGGCGTCATCGCAATGATCGGGGGCCTTCAGGTCGAGTGTCGCCAGACGCGTCATTCCGTGCCCACCCTGGCCCTTCGCTTCACGTGCGAGGGCCGAACGCTGGCCTGGAGTTCGGACACGCCGTTCGATGCGGGGCTGGTGGCGTGGCTCGAGCGCGAGTCGCAGCTGATCGTGCACGAGACCAGCCCCTCCTCGGTGCACACGCCCATCGAACCACTGAATGCGCTGCCCCAGTCCATCCGAGCACGGATGCGACTCATGCACATGCCCGACGGCTTCGACACCGCGTGCACGGACATTCCCTGCCTCCGACAGGGCGAGGTCCTCTCGATCTGAGTCTCAGCGGTCGGCGAGCGGCACCCAGGGCTGGCCGTGGGGACCCACGTACGCGGCCGCGGGACGGATCAGCCGGTTGCCGTCGAGCTGCTCGATGCAGTGACCCGCCCAGCCCGCGATGCGGCTCATGGCGAACATGCAGGTGAACAGGTCGAGGTCGATGCCGATGCTGTGATAGGTGGTGGCCGAGTAGAAGTCCACGTTCGGGTAGATGCCCTTGGCCGCAACCTCACGGGCCATGATCTCCTCGATGCGTCGGCTCATCTCGTAGAGCGCAAGGTTGCCCGTGTCGGCGGCCACCTGACGGGCGAAGGTCTTCAGGTAGGTGGCCCGCGGATCGTACGCCTTGTAGACGCGGTGGCCGAAGCCCATGATCCGGTCCTTCCGGGCCAGCCGCTCCATGACGTAGGGCTCCACGCGATCGAGCGATCCGATCTCGCGCAGCATGATCATCACTTCCTCGTTCGCACCCCCGTGCAGCGGGCCCTTCAGGGTGCCGATGGCCGTGGTGATGGCCGAGTACAGGTCGCTCAGCGTGCTGATGGTCACGCGGCCCGCGAAGGTGCTCGCGTTGAGGCCGTGGTCGGCATGGAGGATCAGGCAGACGTCGAGCGCCCGGGCGACGGCCTCGGTGGGCTTCGCACCGTTGAGCATCCACAGGAAGTTGGCCGCCATGGACAGCGACGCGTCCGGCGCCACCAGCGGCTTGCCCTTGCGGTGACGATCAAACCCCGCGATCAGGGCCGGCGTCTTCGCCAGCATCCGGATGGCCTTCCGCTCGTTCGCCTCATCACCCTCCGCGTCGGCCTCGGCATCGTGGAGGGCCAGCGCGCTGACAAGCGTGCGAAGGGCATGCATGGGAGTGGCGTCCCGCGGGAGCGTGCGGATGAGGTCCACCATGCCCGTGGGAAGCCCGTACTCCGCACGGAGCTCGGCGGTGAAAGCGGCCAGCTCGGCAGCCTTGGGAAGGCGACGATTCCACAGCAGGAAGACGGTCTCCTCGAATGTGCTGTTGCGGGCGAGCGCATCGATGTCGATGCCGACGTACTCGAGCACGCCCTTGCCCCCGTCGATGAAACTCATCTGGGTCTCGGCGGCCACGGTGTTGGCGAGACCCTTGTCGAACGACGGTGCTGGGGCTGTGGCGAGGCTCATGGGGGCTCCTTGGCGGGATGGCTAGTCTAGGGAGGATGCCGCCGCCGGAAAAACACCCCCGCACCCTGATCAAGGTGTGCGGGGTGAGGACCCCGGCGGAGGCCGAGGCCATCCTTGCCCTTGGGGCCGACGCGATCGGGGTGGTGATCGCCAGCGCCTCCCCACGCCAGGTCGATCCCTCGGAGGCCCTGGCGGTGGCCCGAGTGGCGGGAGGTTTCGCCGTTCTGGTGGACCGGGACCCGATGACCTCGGAACGACTGCGGCTCCTCGAGTCGTGGCCCGGACCGGTCCAGATCCACGGCCAGGTGCCGCGATTGGAGCGCCGGCACATGATCGCCGTGGCCGGGAACTCCGGTCCCGTGCATGCCGGATCCCGGGTCTCCGCGTGGCTCC
>JBILWQ010000262.1:0-3423 GCA_044369805.1 Phycisphaerales bacterium | reverse complement strand
GGCCCGACGGCGAGGTGCGGCGCATCGCGCACGCAAGCCTGCAGCACATGTTCCAGCTGTTCCTCGTGGACAGCCTTGCCGCGCCGCAGCAGCTCAACGAGCACGGATGGTCCAGGCACCTCGCGTTCGGCAAGGTCGACACCACCATGCGCCTGCTGCTGCAGGATCGACCGGCGATCTTCGTCACGGGTCACTCGGGGAACTGGGAATTCCTCGGCCTCGCGCTCAGCCTGCTCGGCTTCCGCATGAGCGCCCTGGCGCGACCGCTCGACAACCCGTACCTCGATCATTGGCTGCTCGACATGCGCCGAAGGCGCGGCCTCGAGATTCTCGTCAAATGGGGAGCCACCACCGAGGTGCAGCGCGTGATCGAGTCCGGCGGCCGCGTGGCGTTCATCGCCGACCAGAACGCCGGCGAGGATGGCATCTTCGTCCCCTTCTTCGGCCGCATGGCCAGCAGCTACAAGAGCATCGCGCTGCTCGCGCTGCGGTACAAGCTCCCCATCGTGGTGGGCACCGCCATCCGGCAGGGTGAACGCATGCGCTACCGCATCGAGACGGTGGACCGAATCGAGCCGCACGAGTGCGAGGCTGCACCCGACCCGATCTTCTACTGCACCGCCCGATTCAACCGCGCGATGGAAGAGGCCGTTCGTATGGCCCCCGAGCAGTACCTCTGGATCCATCGCCGCTGGAAGAGCCGGCCCAGCTGGGAACGCGACGGCAAGCCGATGCCCGATCGGGTGCGCCGCAAGCTGCTCGAGCTGCCGTGGATGCGGCCCGACGAGGTCGATCGGATCGCCTCGTGCACCGCGGAGATCGCGGCCTGATCTCCCGAACCGGCTCGCGACACGCGCGCGATGCCGCTACCCTCCGCCACCTATGGGTGCGAAGCAATTCGTGGTGCAGTCGAGAAGCCGTGCGGCGGATGGGACCCTGGCGCCCCTCGGATCGCGACGCGACATCGAATCCGCCCTCGCCTGCCGCAACACCATGTCCGATCATGCGGGCGGTGATCGCCTGTATGGCCCTGGCATCGAGATCGACATCGCCCCCGAGGAAGATCCCGTGCTGCAGATGCTTCTCACGATCAGCGACGAGGACATCGCCTGGGACGTGATCGTTCGCCTCGCCCGTGACTTGCAGTGGAAGATCGTGGATCCGAATTCGGGCCGCGAGCTCTCGCCCTGAGGCCGCGCCGCCCCGGGGGGCACTCAGTCCAGCTTTTCGCTCTCGATGCAGGCCTTCTCGCCGGCCATGCGCTTCTCGGCGTAGCGCTTCACCCAGTTCTCCCAGGTCTTGCCCGCCGCCGCGTCCTTGCCGGTGAAGGCGATGGCCGCGATCGATGCCTCGCCGATCGACTGCCGCGATCCACCGTCCTTGGGAAGCAGTCGGACTTTCCGGTCGGCCTCGGTGGCTCCGGCCTTGCGGTCGTACAGGAAGCCTTCCACGGTGGTGCCGTCGCGAAGCTCCACGGTGACATCGCCACGGAAGTCACGTGCGGCCTCCAGCGCAGCCTCGAAGGCCACCGGATCGCCACGATCGACCCGGCGGGTCGACAGCATGCCGATGTCATCCGTGGCTGGCGGCGTCACCGCGAGACTCCCGACTTGGCATCCAGGTCCGCCAGCACTGCCTCATCCAGGCGCCGAATCAGGGCCTCCAGTTGCTCGACCGCGGTGTCCAGACTGTTCCGGCCAGTGGCCAGGGTCATGGGGTCGCCGCGACCCGCCTGCGCCCGGACTTCCAGAGCTGCAGCCTCGGCCTTCATCCGCTCCAGCAGACAGCACGCGTTCCGAAGGGCCCCAAGGCGCTCATCGGTCGGGTCAATGCCTTCGAAAGCCAGTGTGCCTGCGAGGCGGAGGCTGGGTGCATCCTGCGTACCAGCCTGCTTGGGCTCGGTCAGAACCGGCAGGTCGCCGGCCAACCGGGCGTGGGATCCATCCATAGGGGCATTCTCCGGGGTCTCCGACCCAACTGCAAGTGCTCAAATGTCTCATAACGCCACAAGTGGCGTCACCAACCCGGTTCTTCGGCTGAGCCCGTGCAGATTCCACAACTTTCCGTCCGGTGCCGATGCCGCTCAGAACGGGAATGACACCCCGCCATAGACCTGCAGCGAGTCGCGGCCCGGATTGTCCTCGCCCGTGTTGGCGTTCGAGATGTGATACCAGCGCAGGCCCCCCATCAGGCGAGCCGAGCCACCGATCGCCAGTGTGCCACCCACCCCCGCCCGCGGCGTGAAGTTCACGCGTCCGCCGTCACTGGGCACGGGCTCGTTCGTGAACAGCATCCCGCACCCGATGTCGCCGTACACGCTCCAATCGGCGCGGGCCAGGAAGTGCCAGCGCAGCATCAGCGAGGCGCCGCCGCCGCCCGCATCCAGGCCCGGCTGCAGGATCGCGTCGCCGCTCAGGCCGAAATCCAGGCTCACATTCTGCATGAAGAACCAGCTCGCGCTCCACTCCATCTCCAGCTGGTCCGCGCCCTCGAAATTGCCCATCCACGAACCCAGCAGCTGCCAGCGCCACGAGTCCTTCACGCCAAAGGCCTGCATGACCGGGGCGGATGCCTGCCCTGCTCCGCTCGAACCCGTCGAGGGCGGTGGCGCCTGTGCCGGCGTGCGCTGCGACGCGCCGAGCGCAAGCGCAACCTGCGGCGAAGCCTGCGCAATCGCCGACTGGGGCGGCTGCACCTGCGCCGACTGGACCGCCGCCAAGACCGCCGCCATCGAGAAGATCTGCATGTGCGCGATGCTAGTGCCGCGCGACCTGGACCCCGAAAAACAACACCGCCGTCCGGTCGCTCCGACACGCACGGACGGCGGCTCTGCACGCCCCACAAGGGGGCTGCGAAGAAGTTTGGGCCGGGAAAGGTAGCGCTCGGACGGCCGCCTGTTCAACGCCACAGGCGACAGTTCCGTCCCGATTCATAAATCCATGCCTGGGCGAGGTTTCATGACCGCCGATTCCGGCCCGGAATGGCCGGTGGCAGCCCGGTCAGCCCGGTGGCGCCGACGGGATGAGCGAGGGCGGCAAGGGAACCGCGTCCTTCGGGGGTTCGCGAAGAACCTCCGCCTCGCCGGCCCGGTCGGCCTGCATTTCGGCGGCACGCGCGTCGAGGCCCGTGCGCATCTCGCGCGCCCGCTTCACCAGCGCGGCCTCGTCCTTGTCGGTCGGGATCATCGTGAAATGCCACTGCACACGGCTCTCGAACCGGGCTGGAATGACTTCGCTGACCAGATCGCAGCCCACGAAGTCCCACACGGGCGCATCGGCATCACCGAACCCCACCACGGGCTCGAAGCCCTCGCGGCGCAGCCGCACGTCGTAGCGTCCGTAGTGCGTGAACTCGATCGTGCAGGGCGTGCGGCCCGCCTCGCGGTCGTTCACCCACCCCCGCGCCCCCGGCGGATCGCTGGTG
>JBILWQ010000260.1:0-3432 GCA_044369805.1 Phycisphaerales bacterium | reverse complement strand
GTTCCGGTGCTTGTGCTGCTGGTGCGTGCGGCGCTGCGCATGGGTCGAGGCGGGGGCGGGGCGTGAGGTGCCGCAGGGCCCGCGCCGTGTCGGGCACCGGGTTCGTCAGTCCGCCTTCGAGCTCTTCCAGCCGGGCAGCCTGCTGGCCTGCCTCACCCACCGCGTGAACTGGACCTCGTCAAGCGGCTCGTCTTCATGAATGTGCAGGTACCGCGTGTTCGGGTCCTTCGATGCGCCGGACGGGGGTGGCCTCAGGCTGGATCCCTTGAAGAAAGCCACCTTGATGAACTTCGAGAAGCAGTGGATGCCCAGGAACCAGCCGCGGCCCCGCACGCCGTAGAGCGGGGAGTTCCACTTGACGGCCTTCTGGACGGTCGGCACGGTCCGGGTGATCAGGCGGTCGATCGAGCGGCCGACGTCTCGCTTCCAGCCGGGCATGGCCGCGATGTAGGCCTGCACCGGCGACTCGCCCTCCGCCCTGGCGATCTGCGGATTGCCGCCCGAGAGAAGGCGGGGCGATGGGCGTGCGGTGCTGCCGGTCTTGCGCCTTGGCGAGGGCATGGACTTGACGAGGGTACCGATCATGGCGGCTAGCCTGACTGCATGAGCCAGACTTCCAGTCTCACCCCCGCCCAGCGTCGCCTTCGGGACATGTGGGAGGAGCACATGAGGCACGAGTTCGCCACGAAGAGCGTGGCGGACACCATGGCCACCATGGTCGAGCCAGCCCACGTGAACCACGTGCCCACCATGACCGGCGGCACGGGCATGCCGGCCATCGCCCGCTTCTACGAGCGTCACTTCATTCCAAGGATGCCGCCCGACACCACGACCACGCCCGTGTCGCGGACCATCGGCGAGGACCGCATCGTGGATGAGCTCGTCTTCTCCTTCACGCACACCGTGGAGATGGACTGGATGCTGCCGGGCGTGAAGCCCACGGGTCGCCGCGTGGAGGTGCCTCTGGTGGCCATCATCGGCTTCAAGGACGGCAAGGTGCAGACCGAGCACATCTACTGGGACCAGGCGTCGGTGCTGGTGCAGATCGGCCTGCTCGATCCGGCGAGGCTGCCGGTGGCGGGCGTGGAGGCCACCCGCAAGGTGCTGGATCCGTCGAGGCCATGCAACACGCTGATCGAGCGGTCGCGGGCGTGCTGAGCGGGCCGCCCTGACGCGGTCAACGCTCGAGGATCGGCGCCGCGTACAGATCCGCGGGGCGATGCGTGAATCGGCGGGGTGGCGGCGAGGGTTCCCGCTGGAACTTCGTGGGCGCGGCCGCGCCCACCGGCGCCAGCATGATGTCTCCGCGTTGCCGCGCGTCCAGCGGATAGCGCTGGTCCAGGTCCATCTGGAAGTGGAACATGCACATCGAGAGGGCCGGCCGGTAGTCGATCGGCGGCTTCGGGCTCGCGAGGGCCTGGCGGAATTCCACGGCATTCAGCGGGGTGCCGTCGACGGCCGTGGCGACCACGTCCTCCTCGGCATCCACGAACACCCATCGCTTGGCGTCAGGCAGCCAGGCCTCGGCGAAGACGTGCCCCGCATTGATGCGGCGGGTCTCCACGTCGCTCGACATGGCACCCACGGCGCGGGCCGGAATCCCGATCGCATTCAGGCATCCGGCCACCACGGCGGCGTACTCCACGCAACGGAACGAGGTTCCCTTCGATGCGGCCTCGAGAAGTCCCACGGGATCGGGAGGAAGGCCGCGTCGCCAGCCACGATCACCGGCCTGGGCATGCACCCAGTGGCAGATCCGCTTCACGCGATCCAGGTCGCTCGTGGTCGACTGCACCAGTTCGTCAAGCTTGTGCAGGCGGCGGAGGCGGGTGAGATACAGGTTGTTGGGCGGGCTGAAACGGAAGCGGGCGGGTTGGTCCGGGCTCGACAGGTCGAAGCGGAGCGGATCCGGCTTCCACCGCAGCGCGGTGGCCTTGGCGATAATCGCCGCGAATCGCGCATCCCGGCGGATGGGATCCCAGATCGGATCCGACGCCAGCATTTCCGGCCAGTCCGCGGAGCCGGGGTCGGCGGCACCCTGCTCGATGGCGATCGCGAGTTCGGCGAATGCCGGGTCCGCCTGGCCCTGCCCCGAGTGGATCATGGCCAGCAGCATGTGGTCCCTGGGCTCGGGATCGATGCGGAGCAGTTCGGAGGCCAGGTGCTCGGCCCGTTCCCAGTTGCGCGCGTTGATGGCGTTGAGGGTGCTGGCATACAGGTCCACGGGCGATGAGGACTGGCACGCGGCAAGACACAGCGCCACCAGCAGGTGGGCCCGTGAAGCCAGGGTGCGGATGGAAGGCATGGCGCAAGCGTAGTCCGCGATGGGTTCACGGATGGGACCGGGCGACGCGGCCGTGGACGGATGGAGGTAAAGTTCGTGTTTCCCATGCCCACCTCGCTGCCCATCCTGGAATTCATCGCCGGCAACTACCGCAACTTCAACGCCCGGGCCACGCGTGATGCGCTCTTCGCCTGGTGGGACCACCTGCAGGCCGGAGGCCGCATGTACCTGGCCATGGCGGGGGCCATGAGCAGTGCGCAGCTGGGCATCACGCTGGCTCCGGCGATCCGCGAGGGGCTCATCCACGGCATGAGCGTGACCGGCGCCAACCTGGAGGAGTCGCTCTTCCGTCTGGTGGCCCACGACAGCTACAAGGACTTCCCGGAGTACCGCTACTTCACCAAGCAGGACGACACGCGCATCCTGAAGCAGCGCATGCGCCGCGTGACCGACACCAGCATTCCCGAGGACGACGCCTTCCGCGCGGTGGAGGAGATCCTGGTGCCCATGTGGAAGAAGGCCAGCCGCGACGGCCATCGCCGCTTCTGGCATGAGTACTTCTACGAGCTGGTCGGTCGGCTGCCGAAGTCGAAGTTCGAGGGCAACCCGCGCGAGTGCTGGCTGCTTGAGGCCGCCCGGGCGAGGCTGCCGATGGTGGTGCCGGGCCATGAGGACAGCACCTTCGGCAACATCTTCGCCTCGCACGTGAAGTTCGGGGACTGCGGCGCCGGCATCGTGAAGAGCGGCATCGAGTACATGGCGCAGTTCTACGACGACTACCGGCGGCTCTCCACGGGCCGCGGCATCGGCTTCTTCCAGATCGGCGGCGGCATCGCCGGAGACTTCCCCATCTGCGTGGTGCCGAGCATCAAGTACGACCTGCAGGACAGGGTGAAGCCATGGGCGTACTTCTGCCAGATCAGCGACAGCACCACCAGCTACGGCAGCTACTCCGGCGCCACACCCAACGAGAAGATCACCTGGGACAAGCTCACGGAGCGCACGCCCATGTTCGTGATCGGGAGCGACGCCACGATCGTGATGCCGCTCATGCTGCGGGCGCTGCTCGAGGCGAAGGCGAACCCCGGAGCGGCGGAGCGGATCATCCGGGCCAGCCGGGCCGAGAGCCGGAGATCTCTGGCGAGGCG
>JBILWQ010000030.1:0-12085 GCA_044369805.1 Phycisphaerales bacterium | reverse complement strand
GGGCGAGTGGATGCTCTCGGTGAAGAACAATCCCTTCCGCTCCATCGGCAGCGCGGTTCGCATCGGCAGCGAGCTGTTCCTGGGCATGCGCGGCGCCATGCCGGCCTTCGGCCGCGTGCACCCGCGGCTGGCCGCCATGGCCAGCGAGACCATGATGCGGATCCGCGAGCACAGCCATCAGGTGAAGCTGGCCTTCAAGGAGCACGAGGAACAGCTGGTCACCAACCAGACCGTGCAGGCCCGACTGTCGCTGTGCAGCCTGTGGATCCACGCCTGCGTCTGCGCCATGGCCAAGCTGGACCGAAACCTGCGGAACGGCCTGGATGGTGATGCCCTGGTCTACGAGATGGCCATGGTGGAGCACTTCCACGCCCTGGCGGGGCTGGAGATCGACCGGGAGATCCGGTCGCTGCGCGAGAATGCCGACGCTTCGCTGGAGACGGCGGCCGCGGCGGCCCTGAAGCGGATCGACCAGTTCCCCAACGCCCACTACAGCGTGCCCGAGCGAACGCCCGACGCCGCTCGCGGCACCGGCGCCAAGCCGGACCAGACGCACATTCCGCAGTTCGGCTCCGGCAGCGTGTTCGCCGGACAGAAGGTGGGCTGCTGAGCCCACGCCCCATCCGAAGAAAGGACAAGCCATGAAGCTCTTCGAACTCCTCGCCAGCCACGGTCACGAGCGCGTCGCCTTCCACCATGACGAGGCCACCGGCCTGAAGGCGATCATCGCCATCCACAGCACGGTGCTGGGCAATGCGCTCGGTGGTACCCGCCGCTGGGCCTATGCCGACGAGGCCGAGGCCGTGCGCGACGTGATCCGCCTGAGCGAGGGCATGACCTACAAGGCCGCGGCGGCCGACCTGCCCATGGGTGGTGCCAAGAGCGTGATCCTGGCCAGGCCGGGTGCGGCGCCGACCGAGGCCGAGGCCCGCGCCATGGGCCGCTTCGTCGACACCTTCTCGGGCACGTACATCGCGGCCGAGGATGTGGGCGTGACGCCGCAGTTCGTCGACTGGATGGCCCGGGAGACCGACCATGTCATGGGTGGTGACTCCGTGAGCCATGGCGGCGACCCGAGCCCGTTCACCGCGCAGGGGTGCTTCAATGCCATGAAGGCCTGCCTGAAGCAGCTCGGACGCAAGGTGGACTTCGCAGGCATGACCGTGGCCGTGCAGGGCGTGGGTGCCACGGGCTACCGGCTCGCCGACCTCTGCCGCAAGGCCGGGGCCACCGTGATCGCCAGCGACACCAACGGCGCCAACCTTCAGCGCGCGGTCAAGGAGCTGGGTGTGCAGCCGTTCGATGGCGACATCATGGGCGCGAAGTGCGACATCCTGGCCCCCTGTGCCCTGGGTGCCATCCTGAACGACCGCTCGATCCAGAACCTGAAGTGCCAGATCATCTGCGGCACTTCCAACAACCAGCTCCACAACCCGGTCGACGATGGTGCCCGGGTGAAGAAGGCCGGCATCCTCTACGGACCGGATTTCGTGGTGAACGCCGGCGGCCTGATCCGGCTGGCGGGCCTGTACCTGGGCATGACCGAGGCGCAGATCAACCAGAAGATCGAGCACATCGAGCAGACCACCTCGGCGGTGCTGAAGGAGGCCCATGGCCTGCCCAGCGCTCATGAGGCGGCCGTGAGCTACGCGAAGCGACGCATCGAGCATGGCCGGACGAACAAGCCGCGCATGGCCCAGCAGCACTGACCGCTGTCGCCACGGAAGTAGACTCGCCCGCATCCGCAAGGAGGCCGCATGCCCATCAAGACCGTCCTGACCACCACCATCGAGAACGTCTCCATCCTCGATGCCGACGGCCGCTTCGACGCGAAGCTCGGCGCCGGGCTCATTCCCGACGCCGACCTGGTGAAGCTGTACGAGCACATGGCTGCCTGCCGGCACCTGGACGAGGTGGCCTTCAAGCTGCAGCGCTCGGGCCGCATGGGCACCTACCCGCAGAACATGGGTCAGGAGGCGGCCAGCCTGGGCGCCTCGTACGTGCTCAACAAGGACGACTGGCTGGTCACCTGCTACCGCGAGAACTGCGGCCTGTTCTGGCGCGGCGTGCCCATGGAGAGCATCCTGCTGCACTGGATGGGCGACGAGCGTGGCAACGCCATGCCCCGTCCCCACCACGCCACGCCCATCGCCGTGCCCATCGGCACCCAGATGCTGCACGCCACCGGCCTGGCCTGGGCAGCCAAGTACCGCGGCGAGAAGCGCATCGCCGCCACCTTCTTCGGCGACGGCGCCACCAGCGAGGGTGACTTCCACGAGGCGATGAACTTCGCCGCCAACCTGGACATTCCCGTGGTGTTCTGCTGCCAGAACAATGGCTGGGCCATCAGCGTGCCCGGCAAGATCCAGTGCAGCGCCCCCACCGTGGCGCAGCGAGCCATCGCCTACGGCATGGACACCATCCAGTGCGACGGCAACGACCTGTTCGCCGTGGTCCACTGCTTCCGCAAGGCCGTGAACCACGCCCGCACCACGGGCCGCCCGTTCTTCATCGAGGCGGTCACCTACCGTCTCGGCGACCACACCACCGCCGACGATGCCCGCAGGTACCGCGATCAGGGCGAGGTCGATGCCTGGAAGCGCCGTGACCCGATCCTCCGCCTTCGCACCCTCATGATGGCGCGCAGGCTCTGGGACGACGCGAAGGAGAAGGCGCTGCAGGAACGCGTCGAGGTCGATGTCGCCGCGGCCGTCGAGCGGGCCGAGACCATTCCCGCGCCGGCCCGCGCCGAGTTCTTCGACAGCATGTACGAGCAGCTGCCTCCCGATCTGCTGCTGCAGCGGGAGACCATGCAGACCCACGGCATTGGTCAGGATCCGAGCCAGATCGAGGGCGCCGTGATCGAGCTTCCCGCCAGGCAGGGCCACTGAGGAACACACCATGGCAAACCTCACACTTGTCCAGGCCATCAATCTCGCCCTCATCCAGGAGATGGAGCGCGACGACCGCGTCGTCCTCATGGGCGAGGACGTCGGACCCAACGGCGGCGTCTTCCGCGTGACCGAGGGGCTGCACAAGCGCTTCGGCGGCAAGCGCGTGGTCGACACCCCGCTGGCCGAGAGCGGCATCATCGGCACGGCCATCGGCCTGGCCATGGCCGGCCTGCGGCCCGTGCCCGAGATCCAGTGCGAGGGCGTCCTGGGACCCGCCTATGACCAGATCTGCAGCCACGCGGCCCGCATGCGCACCCGCACCCGCGGCGCCTTCACGGTGCCGCTGACCATCCGGGTGCCGGTGGGGGGTGGCATCCACGCCCCCGAGCTGCACAGCGACAGCCCCGAGTCCATCTACATCCACACGCCTGGCCTGAAGGTGGTCATGCCCAGCAGTCCCTACGACGCCAAGGGTCTGCTCATCAGCGCCATCCGCGATCCTGATCCGGTCATCTTCTTCGAGCCCAAGCGCATCTACCGCGCCTTCCGCGAGGAAGTGCCTGAGGACGAGTACACCCTGCCGCTGGGCAAGGCCCGCGTGGTCAGCGAGGGCGACCAGATGACGGTGGTCAGCTGGGGCGCCAGCGTGGTCCAGTGCATGCAGGCCATCGAGCGCAGCGGTCGCAACATCGAGCTGATCGACCTGCGCACGCTCTACCCCTTCGACATGGACGCCGTCGAGGCCAGCGTGAAGAAGACTGGTCGCTGCGTGATCGTGCACGAGGCTCCCAAGACCTGTGGCTTCGGTGCCGAGATCGCCGCCCGCATCATGGAGCGATGCTTCCTGCATCTCGAGGCTCCGGTGCAGCGGGTCACGGGTTTTGACACCATCATGCCCTACTACAAGCTCGAGCTCGAGTACATGCCCGACGCGGACCGCATCGCCCGGGCCATCGAGGAGACGGCCGCCTACTGAGGCGCGGGAGGCAACCATGGCTGGCGTGAAGCAACCCGACGACAAGAGCCACTTCATCCTGCCCGACCTGGGCGAGGGTGTGCACGAGGCCGAACTCATCAAGTGGCGCGTGAATGCCGGTGACGCGGTCAAGGAGCACCAGACCATCGCCGAGATGGAGACCGACAAGGCGCTGGTCGAGGTGCCCAGCCCCTGGACCGGCGTCATCAGCGAGCTCTGTGGCAATCCCGGCGACATCATCAACGTGGGCAGCGTGCTGGTGCGCTATCAGGTGGGCGCGGCGAAGCCCGCCGTGACCGCTCCAAAGGCCGCGTCCCCCACACAGCCCGCACGGGCCCCAGCGGCGCCCGCCGTCAAGGCCGCGGAGGCTTCCGAGGATGCGGGCACCGTGGTCGGCACCATGAGTGGATCGCTCGGCGTGCCGAGCCGCTTCGCCCGCAAGCCCGAGCACGAATCAGTCCCACACGCGGCTGGCAAGGCCCTGGCCACGCCCGCCGTTCGGCGCATCGCACGCGACCTGGGCGTGGACATCGGCAAGGTCCATGGCACCGGTCGTGGCGGTCGCGTCACGGCCACCGACGTGGAGGGTGCCAGCCGCGGTGGCCGTGAGGTCATCGCCGAGACCACCGCATCGCGCGTGTCGATCGCCCAGCCTGTGGCACCGGCCCGCACCGCCGAGGCGCCTGCCACCATCGAGGCGGCGCCCGTGGCACCCCTGGTCCCGCTTCCAGCGGTCTCCCAGGATGGCATCCGCCAGCGCATTCCCTTCCGCGGTGTGCGTCGCAAGATCGCCCAGGCGCTTGATCTCTCGGTCAAGACGGCCGTTCACTTCACGGTGGTCGATCAGGCGGATGTGACGGCCCTCGACCGCAAGCGGAAGGAATACGCCGCCATCCTGGGCACCAGGCTCAGCATGCTGCCCTTCATCATGCTCGCGGTCACCAAGGCCCTGCGCAAGCACCCCGCCCTGAACGCGAACGTGGACGATGCCAGGGAGGAGATCCTGCTGAAGGAGCCTGTGCACCTGGGCTGCGCGGTCGACACCGATCATGGCCTCATGGTGCCCGTGATCAGGAACGCCGAGCGGATGAGCGTGGGCGAACTGGCCAACGCCGTGCGTGCCCTGGCCAAGGGCTGCAAGGAGCGCTCGATCGCCCGCGAGGACCTGGTGGGTGGCACCTTCACCATCAGCAACGTCGGCAGCTACGGCGGCATGTTCGCCACGCCGATCATCAACTATCCGGAAGTGGCCATCCTGGCCGCCGGCAAGGCCAAGGAGCAGGTGCTCACCCGCAATGGGGCCTTCTATGCCGGCCTGGTGCTGCCGCTCTCGCTCAGCTGCGACCACCGCGTGGTCGATGGCGCCGAGGGCGCCCGCTTCCTCAACACGGTGGTGGGTCTGCTGGAGTCCGCGGACGAGTTGCTGGTCGCGTGAGAACCTTCCACGGTCGGTAGACTTCCGAGGATGAGGTCGCTGTCCGCCGCCGTTGCTCCGCTCATCGCCAGCTCGGCTCTGGCGATGCAGCAGACCGCTCCCCCCATGCCCAAGGTGGACCAGCCCACGGGTTGGCCCCTGATCGGATACATCCTGGCGGCCGTGCTGCTGGTCGCCGGCATCTTCGTCAGCGTTCGGTCCTCCAACCGCCAGGAAATCGACGAATCGGGAAACCTCAAGTCATGATGCGCAAGCCACCCACCGCCCTCCTCGTCCTGAACGCCGCGCTGCTGGCGGCCCTCGCCTGGCTGAACCTGGGTGGACCCGCCGTGGCCCAGCAGACCACCCGCGCCTCGGGCCGTTACTCCATGGTGCATGGCTGGGTCATGAACTGCGATCCCGAGGTGGTCTACATCACCGACGAGAGCAACCACGAGGTGGTCGCCGTCATGTGGGACGAGCGGGTGAAGAAGTTCACGGGCCTGGGCTACCGCAACCTGGCCAACGACAACGCCTCCTTCCAGCAGACCCGCTGAGGCCACACCCATGCACCACTTCGCCTCCATCCTCTGGAATCGCACCACCCTGGCCTGCAGCGCCGCCGCAATGGCCACCCTGCTGCTGGTCCAGGTCGCCTTCATGCGTCCCGCCCAGGCCGAGAGCGTTCAGGGCAACAGCGGCATCAGCCAGGCCACGGTCCGCAACGGCTTCGGCCAGATCTTCTCCTCGCCACAGTGCCTGTGGGTGATCGACGACCGCTCGGAGATGCTCTTCGTCTACTACATCGAGAACGTCGCCGATCCCCGCCTGCAGGTGCGCTGGACGGAGAGCCTGCCACGCCTGTTCCAGCAGGCCCGGGGCCGCTGAGCCTCCATGGGCGCCTCGCCCGCAAGCCCGCCCATCGACGCCGTGATGGTCAGGCGCCGGGTGGCCCAATTCACAAGCCGCAGCATCAAGACCAGCATGAAGGCCAGTGGCCTGCGACTGGCCATGCGCATGGTCGACCTGACGACGCTCGAGGGGAAGGACAGTCCCGAGAAGGTCCGTGCGCTCTGCGCGAAGGCCATGCGTCCGGCGGGCGGCAGCGGTCCCCTGAAGGCGGTGGTGCCGCCCGTGGCTGCCGTGTGCGTCTATCCGACGCTGGTTGGCGTGGCCCGTGAGGCGCTGGCTGGAAGCGAGGTCCGCGTGGCGGCCGTGGCCAGCGGCTTCCCGAGTGGCCAGTATCCGCTGGAGATCAGGCTGCGAGACGTGCATGACGCCGTGAAGGCGGGTGCGCACGAGATCGACATGGTGATCAGCCGCGGTCTCTTCCTGGCCGGCCAGTTCGACCGGATCCGCCAGGAGATCCGCGAGATCAAGGCGGCCTGTGGGACCGCGCACCTGAAGATCATCCTGGAGACGGGCGAACTGGAGACCCTCGACAATGCCCGTCGCGCAAGCGACATGGCCATCGAGGCAGCCCTGAGCGTGCCGGGTGCCGCACCCGTGCAGGATGGTGAGGTCTTCATCAAGACCAGCACCGGCAAGGTGCAGCCCGCCGCCACCATGCCAGTGACGCTGGTCATGCTCCAGGCGATCGCCGACTGCCATCGCCGCGGCGGGCCACGCATCGGCATGAAGCCCGCAGGCGGCATCCGGACCGCCAAGAGTGCCCTGCACTACCTGGTCATGGTCAAGGAGACCCTGGGCGAGGCCTGGTTGAGCCCCCATCTCTTTCGCTTCGGGGCCAGTGCCCTGGCCAACGACCTGCTCCGCCAGATGCTCCGCATGGAGCGGGGTCGCTACGCGGCCGCCTGGGACATGGCGGAGTGACGCGGCTCAGCCGCGCACATGCATGACGAATCCGGCCTTGCGACTCTCCACGGGTCGAAGCCGGCGCATGGTCCGGACCACCGCATGCATGCCTTGCCGCGTGGCTGGGTGCTTCTGCAGTTCCAGCATCAGTGAAACCTCGAAGAGCGTGGACTCGGTCCAGTCCACCTCGGTCAGGAACCCCGACACGGCGAGGGCCCGTGTGGCGCGCAGGAAACGGTCGATGCGCGCCTGGGGAAGCAGCAGCGTCCGGCATCCTCCGAAATGGATGATCCGACCGGCACATTTCCCCGCCAGCACCGCCTGAAGCTGGTCCAGATCCATCCTCTCGTCGTGCCGACGCACATCCCCAGGCAGCAGAAGTCCCTTGCGTGTGTGCACCGCGAGCCACAGCACCTGGTAGCCGGCGTGCTTCTCCATGAGCCACTTGCGGAGGTAGTGCTCCAGCTCGGCACGCGTGGCGACATCACGGTGGATGCTCCGGATCCCGTAGTCGCTGTCATGCAGCAGGCGGAGCGCGGGCAGCACGCTCACGGTGGACTGCAATCCGAACCACTCGTTCTCCAGGCAGAAGATGCCCTTGGGGTACACCGTCACGCTCGGCTTGCGGCGCGGTCTCATGGTGCGGCCCCCAACCCGCCGGCCCACTGGATCCCATGCTGAAGATGCTGCAGGAACTCGGGCTCCTGGAAACTCTCGATGGTGTGGCCCATGCCCGTGTACCACGCGCGTCCCTGGCCCATGCCATGCCTCCACGCGATGGGGTGATCACCTCCCATGGAAGCCACGCCCATGGCGGAGTCGTTCAGGCTGGCCATGACCAGTGTGCGAGGCCGGGGATTGGTTCGAAACGCGTACCACTCATCCCGACGGCGCCAGGGATCATGTCGTTCCCGCACACCAAGGGCTTCCCGATCCTCCACACGAACATCCGCTTCGATCACATCCGTGTGGTCGCGGAACCATGCGCCGACCAGTTCTCCATACCAGGGCCATTCATATTCCGTGTCCGCGGCGGCATGCACACCCACCCAGCCACCACCACCCTCCACATACGCCTGAAGGGCCTGCTGACCGTCCGGCCGGAGCACGTTGCCGGTGGTGCTCAGGAACACCACCGCGCGGTAGCCGGCCAGTCGTTCGGGCGTGAACCACTCCGGATCCTCGGTGTGCTCCGTGATCCAGAGACCCTCACCCATGCGTTGCACGGCCTTCACGCCCGCGGGAATGCTGCGATGGCGATAGCCCAGTGTCCGCGTGAAGACGAGCACGCGGGGCAGGTCACCTGCCTGGGGTGGAAGGGCCTGAACGATGATCGCCGGCTTGCGCCACCCGGAATGCACCCACCAGGCCCCCACGGCCACGGCCAGGATGGTCAGCACCGGCATGACCCATGATCCGTGACGGCCGGCACCACTTCGCATGTGGGCAGTATGTGGCTTGGACGGCCGCCGCGACAGGGCTACGCTTCATGCTTCGTGCAACCACAGGACCCAGCCATCGCCCGCACCCTGGCCCGCCACCCCCGCCCTCTGGGTGGCGACACGGCCAGGAACCTGCCTCAACCCGCCGTCAGCCTGACGGACATGGTGCTCAACAACAGCGATCATGCGGTGCAATCGATCCACCTGGGCCGCAAGCCGGATTGGCTTCGGGCCAGGGTCCCGGGTGGCGAGGGCTATCTGCGCCTCAAGGGCATCATCGACGAGCATCGGCTTCACACCGTCTGCCAGGAGGCCAGTTGCCCGAACATGGGTGAATGCTGGAGCCGCGGCAGCGCCACCATCATGATCCTGGGCGACACCTGCACCCGGAGCTGCGGCTTCTGCAACGTGAAGACGGGCCGACCCTCCACCCTCGACACCGACGAGCCACGCCGGGTCGCCCAGAGCCTGAAGCTCATGGGCCTGAAGCACGTGGTCATCACCAGCGTGAACCGCGACGAACTTCCCGATGGTGGAGCCGCCATCTGGGCCGAGACCATTCACCGCGTGCACGAGACATGCCCGGGCATGAGCGTGGAGGTGCTTGTGGGCGACTTCTGCGGCGACGAGAAGGCCATCGGGGTGGTGTGCAATGCAAGACCCGAGATCATCAGTCACAACATGGAGACGGTGAAGCGCATGCACCCCGCCGTTCGGCCCCAGGCACGGTACGAGCGCTCTCTGGCCGTGCTCGCGCAATTCAAGGCGGCCGGGTTGGTCACCAAGACGGGCATCATGGTTGGCATCGGCGAGCATGACGAGGAGGTGCTGCAACTCATGGATGACGTGCAGGCCGCCAGCCATGCCGACATCCTCACCGTGGGCCAGTACCTTCAGCCCACGCGAAATCACCTCCCTGTCGACCGGTGGGTGCATCCCGACCAGTTCGCCATGTTCAAGCGACAGGCCCTGGACCGCGGTTTCCGCGTCTGCGAGAGTGGGCCGCTGGTGCGAAGCAGCTATCACGCCGACGATCAGGCGGCCTCCTTGGCGGGCTTCCAGCACGCCTGAGGCGCCTGGACTCAGGCGTTGGTCATCTGGCCGGTCACCACCGGACGAAGCGGAAAATCACGAAGGCAAACGCCAAGATCCTGCAGCGTGACGCGCTCGATGCGCGTCATCTCCTCGTCCAGCGAGGCGTGCGGCATGCCGTAGGCCCAGAGTGAGCCCAGTCTCGTCATGCGACCGGCCGGACGCTCTCCAGCCAGCGCCACGGCCGTGGCGATGCGGGCCTTCGCCCGGTCCAGCTCAGCCTGCTCGAGCGAACCAACCAGATTGGCCAGTTCCTCCAGCAACCTCGCCCTCACCTTCGCCATGGATTCGCGTTCGCAGGCGGCGATCACCAGGTACTCACCCACGCCATCCCGACCCTCGAAACTGCAGGTGGCCTCCTCCGCCAGGCCCGTCTCCACCAGGCTCCAGTAGAAGCGGCTGCCTTCGGCATCACCCACGATCTGGGCGATCAGGCTCGCCGCGTAGCGACGTGGATCGTTCAACGCCGGCGCAGGCATGAGCATGCCCATGTAGCCGCGGGTCAGGTTGGGAAGGGTCCATGCATGATCCCCCTGCTGGGGAACGAAGTGGCCATGATCGCGACCGGGCGTTCCCCGCGGCCAGTCACCGCACGCCTTGTGGGCCTGCTGGATCAGGGCATCGAAGTCCACCCGACCCGCCACGGCGAGTGCCATGGTGTCCGAGGCGTACCGATCCTGGAAGTAACGGTCCATCTGGTCACGCTGGAGCATCTGGATGCTGTCGCGGGTACCCAGCACGCGGTGGCCCAGGGGGTGCGTGCCGTAGTAGCGCTCCAGCATGCGCTCGTAGAGCGCCATGAACGGGTTGTCCTCGTACATGGCGATCTCCTCCAGGATGACTCCCTTCTCCTCGTCGAAGTCCGCCTGCCGAAGCGCGGGGCGAAGGATGTCGGCCAGCATCCCCACGGCATCCGGCAGGTGCTCGGGCAGCACGTGCGCGTGGAAGCACGTCATCTCGCTGCTCGTGAAGGCGTTGTGACTGGCACCGATCCGGTCGAAGTCCTCGTTGACCTGCTGGGCACCCCTTCGCTCCGAACCCTTGAACATCATGTGCTCAAGAAAGTGGCTCACGCCCATCAGTGGAGTCGGTTCATCACGGGCCCCGGTCCTCACGAAGAAGCCGGCCGCTGCGGTGTGTGCCGTGGGGTCGATCTCGCCGAGGATCTGGAGCCCATTGGGCAAGACGGTGGACCGGAAGGTGACGGCCATGCGGCGAGTCTACGTCCACACGGCTCCCGATCCCCTTATCGGATCCATTTCGGCGGGCGGTGACGGCGCAATCCTGGCATTGCGGCGCAATTTCACCACATGTTCATCCATGCGCCACGCAGGAAAGGCATGGGTAGTCACGTCATGGACTTCATCCGCATGCCACGCGAAACCCGCCAGGTCGGATCCTTCGAGGACCGCCGCCGAACCAGTGCTGACCGAAGGGATTCCTCGCGGCACACCGCGGCCGGCGAGGTGCTGTTCATCTGGCATCACGAGCATGAGGCGCCCCAGAGCTATCCGGCTCTGGACATCAGCGAGGATGGTGCCCGCATCGAGGTGGGCTGCATGCTGCCCGAGGGCATGACCGGCATCGCCGTGGCCCACCGACCCTCGGGCACCCGAATCGATCGACCCGCCATGGTCGTCTGGTGCCGTGCGGTCCGGGATGACCGTGGCATCCTTCGGCATCATGAGGCGGGTATCCGGTTCTTCTGAACGATCAAACCGCCCAGTCGGTCCGTGGAACTCGAGCACCTCGCCGTGCCATGGGGCGACCCTGTGCCTCCGGAAGCCGACCGAACAGCCATGCCATGGTCGCCGGCTCGTCACCCAGCACATGTCGAAGATGAGCAGCGAGCAGCCGGTTGCCACGCTGGACCGACTCGGGGTCCTCTGGAATCGGCTCGCCCGTCGCCACGGCCCGAAGCGCCGTCAGGGTTGCTGGTCGCACTCTCCAGGGTCCCTCACGATCTCCCTCGGTCACCAGGCGGCCCTCTAGGGGATCGAAGGCCACACCCTGACTTGAACCCGAGGGCGGCTGCAGATCAGGCTGCCAACCAGTCTCCTCCAGCAGGCACCACTGGAACCGGAGCATGGAAGGTTGGATGCCTTCGCCCGAACCCAGCGATCGCAGCAGCACCATGGTGCGGTCGAAGAGATCCGGATGCGGATCCAGCAGTGGAAGCATGCGGCCAAGCACGTCGGCCACGTACCACGCCGCACGATTCGCCTGCAGATCCTCGCGGAGCCTCGGGAAGATCTCCTGTGCATCCCACTCGGTCAGGGTGGAAAGTTCCCCATCTCGCTTCAGGATGACGCCAACCTCGCCCCGGGTGAGCAGGTCCAGACCTCCACTGAAGCGTCCTCGCTCCCGACGGGCGCCCTTGGCCAGTCCACGGAAACACCCCAGGGCCCTGCCGAACAGGCCAACAGTCTGGCTGGTTTCTGACCAGTCCCAA
>JBILWQ010000258.1:0-3473 GCA_044369805.1 Phycisphaerales bacterium | reverse complement strand
AGGGCATCGACCGCCTTGGTCAGCCCCAGCCCCGCCAGCGCCCTGACCTGTTCGGGCGTCCCGCCGAATCCAGCGCGAGCCACCAGATGGCGGGCGGCGTCCTCGTCGAAGGACTTCTCAGGCAGGGGCTTGAGTTCGTTGGGAAGGGCCATGGGTCGCTCGATGAACCCTCAACGGGGCTCCGCACGCGCCATTTCCCCGGATTCGTGGATCGGTCGCCCCGGCCACATGGAAGCCCCAAGCAGCACGCCCACCGCGGCGGTCAGCATGGGGAAGCGGCCCCCGATCATGCCCCATTCGGCCAGAAGACCCGCACCCGTGATGGCCATCACGGCCACGACCGCCGGCGTGCGCCTGAGACCCAGAAGCACCATGGCCGGGAAGAGCACCCCGTACAGCCCCAGCCACCGGAGGTAGGTGGCTTCCCCCGGCACGGGTCCGGACGCGGGTCTGAGTGCGGCGGCCATCGGGGGCAGCATGGATTCGGACAGGAACTGCCAGCCCAGCGTAAGGCAGGCCATCAGGATCATTCCCGGCAGCAGGGCGCGCGTGCCGCCAAGTGAGGAGACGGGCTCCAGACTTCGCATTGCCGCCGCCACCGCCACGACCGTGAACGCGGCCTGCAGTCCCCACTGCCATTCGAAGACCGGCTTGCCCCAGAGCAGGGCGCCTGGTGCGGGCGTGGGCCCCAGGCCGGCGTCCGAGAAGGCTGCCGTGAACAGCAGCATCACGGTGAAGGCGGCGGCGAAGACCGCGAAGCAGTGACGGCTGGGTGACCGCTGGAGCGCCACGTGGAAGGTGGGGTCCAGGTAGGGGCACAGCAGGAAGCCGAAGGCCATGAAGGGCGCGGCCCACGCGAGTGAAACGGGTGGAAGGCTGCCGGTCGTCGGGAGGTTCGCGAGAGCGCCCGTTCCGAAGCGCACGAACAGCAGGCAACTCAGCAGCCAGGCCGCGGCGCCCACCATCATCATCGTGCGATCGGATCGCTCGGTGGCGCGTCGAGCCGCGAGCAGCAGCGCGAGGGTCACGGGCAGGGCGGCAAGGAGCGCGCTGGTCACGCCAGCCTTCAGAAGGAAGCACGTCTGATAGGCGATCGTGGCAGCACCGAAGATGGCGATCCACACGCGAAACCGGACCACGAACGCACGGCTGGTCTGGGGCGTGAGCACGTAGCCGAACAGCGTGCAGCCAAGCACGTTGGGCACGGCGAAGGCCAGGAAGCCCGGCCAGCCCCACCATCGGATCAGCAGGATGGGCAGGAACATACCGATGCACCACGTCCAGCTGCTGGCCAGGTACAGGCCCCAACCGACGGTCTGCAACGCGCGCCGCATGCGGCGATTCTCCCCCCATGGTCGCGGGCTGTCCAATCAGGCCTGGTCCGAGGTCGCCGCCGTGTCCGAGGCATCGCCCGTGCCGGCTCGAGGCGTCGGCTTCGCCTTCCGCATCGCCCGCGCCTTCATCATGCTCTTGGGGGTGCAGTGGAAGGTGATCATGCAGCGGCCCACGCGCTTGGACTTGCCGTGGTCCTTCATCTGCTGGCGAATGTCCATCTCCAGGTCGATGTTGAACTCGCCGCCCTGGCGGATCCGCTCGTCGAGGTCCTGCGTCGGCACGATGTCGTACACCGCCGGGCCCACGCAGGGCCGCAGGAACTTGTACTCCATGCGCTTGCAGACCACGATGTAATCGCTGCCCACGCGGCCGAAGAGGAAGAGGCCAGCGGCCACCTCGCTGTTGCCCAGCAGGGCCGCGCCGGCCATGGCGTTGTACCAGTTGCGGTTGCCACGGGTGAAGGGCAGCACCGCCGTGAAACGGTTCGTGCCCGCCCGTCGCATGGTGATGCCGCTTCGGAAGGCGAAGGGCAGCCAGATCAGGCTGCAGACCTTCTGCCAGAACCAGTTGCGGGTGCTCAGGCGGCTGATGAAGGCCTCGCAGCGCTCGCTGAAATTTCGCCGCTCCACAGGATTGGAGGCAAGGCGGGCGCTGGCGGGCAGCGAGGTCATCCGGGCATGGTACGGGAGCCGGGTGGGGGCGATCCACCAGCCCAGCGGCGTGGTTTGCGGACCGTTGCAGGTTCGGCGACCGTAGCCTGCGGCCATGGCAACTCGGACCCTCGGCGTGTGCAGTTGGAGTCTCCGGCCTTCCGGGCCTGGGCAACTGGTCGAGCGGCTCACGGCGGCCGGTGTGAAGGCCGTGCAGCTGGATCTGACGCCGCTGGCGGACGGGGAGGCCCCGTGGGCGGAGACGCAGGCGGTGCTGGCCGACGCGGGGGTCCGCCTGCTCAGCGGCATGATGCGTCCGCGTGGCGAGGACTACTCGAGCATCGGTCGCATCCGCGAGACCGGCGGCGTCCGGAGCGATGCGCTGTGGTCGGAGAACCAGCGACTGGCCTCGCGCGTGGCGGACGTCGCCGTTCGGCTGGGGCTGGGACTGGTCACCTTCCATGGCGGGTTCGTGCCGCACGACCGGCTCGATCCGCTTCGGCGGACCATGGTGGAGCGGCTCCGTGCCATGGTCGACCTGTTCGCCGGCGCGGGGGTGAGCGTGGCGTTCGAGACGGGCCAGGAGTCGGCGGATGTCCTGCTGGAGGCGCTGCGGGAGATCGACCGTGCGAAGGCGGGGGTGAACTTCGATCCGGCCAACATGCTGCTCTACGGCGCGGGTGATCCTCTGGAGGCGTTCCGCATGCTCAAGCCCTGGGTGCGGCAGGTGCACGCGAAGGATGCGGTGGCGAGCGGACGGCGGGATGTATGGGGTCGCGAGACGCCGGTGGGTGGCGGCCACGTGCCCTGGCCCGCGTTCATGGCCGAGGTTCGGGGCCTGCCCGAGGAGGTGGCGGTGGTCATCGAGCGCGAGGGTGGCGAGCGCCGGGTGCAGGAGGTGGCGGCGGCCCGGGCCTTCCTTCAACCTATGCTGTGATCCGCGATGCCCACCTACGTGTACGCGGTCATCAAGCCGGATGGCGGCGAAGGCGAGCCCTTCGAGGTGTTCCAGAGGCTCAGCGATCCGCCGCTGACCGCGCACCCGGAGACGGGTGAGCCCGTGAAGCGGCTGATCGTGATGCCGCAGGTGCAGACGCAGACCGACAAGGGTCGCTTCAGCAGGTCGAATCTGGAGCGCCTGGGGCTGACGCGCTACGAGAAGCGGGGTGATGGCCACTACGAGAAGACCGCGGGACAGGGGCCCGACGCGATCGGCGCTGGCGACTAGGCATGGCGAAGGCTGCGGCGAAGAGGGCGGCGGAGCTGAAGGACCTGCTCGAGCGGGCGAATGTGGCCTACTACGTGCATGCGGCCCCGTTCATGCCGGACAGCGAGTACGACGCGCTGCTGGCCGAACTGGCGACGCTGGAGCGCGACCATCCGGAACTGGCCGATCCGCTGAGCCCGACCGTGCGCGTGGGCGGAAAGCCCGCGGAGGGTTTCGAGAGCGTGGCCCACAAGGTGCCCATGCGGAGCGTGGACAACACC
>JBILWQ010000257.1:0-3476 GCA_044369805.1 Phycisphaerales bacterium | reverse complement strand
CAGGATAGGGGCGGCTCATGCCGCGAAGGTGACCCGCCCCGCATGCATGCACCAGCGCACCTTCGGCGGTTCCGTGACCCAGTTGCAACGCATGGGGTCGCGGTCGAGCGAGACCAGGTCGGCGGAGAGTCCGGCCGCCAGGCGTCCCGTGCGGCCGTTGCACCGCAGGCAGCGGGCGGCGTCGATCGTGAAGGCGCGCAGCGCGGCCTCCGGGGAGAGGTTGTCGTCGGGGCGGCACGCGTCGCCGGCGGCATCGAGACCCGTGATGGCCGCGCGCATGCCCGCGATCACGTCGGGTGGCACGATGGGCCAGTCGCTTCCGAAGGCCAGCATGGCGCCGTGCTCGGCCAGGCTGCGGAAGGGGAAGAAGCGGTCCATGCGGGCTTCGCCCAGGGCCGCGGGAGCGCCTGGTGCATCGAAATGCTTGTGCAACGGCTGCATGCTGGCCCAGCGGCCCTTCATGCGGGGCAGGTCATGGGGGTGGATGGTCTGCGCGTGCTCCAGGCGAAGCGCCTCGCGAGCCGTCGTGCCCCGGCGCTCCGCGGCATCGGCGGCGTCCATCGCCGCGCGCAATGCGGCGTCGCCGATCACGTGCAGGCTCATGGAGAAGTCGCGGCGCAGGCCCTCCCGCATCCATTCAGCCAGCGTGCCGCGCTCCGCCAGTTCCATGAGCAGGCCGCAATCGCCCGGTCGATCCGCCCAGGGCTCGAGCATGCGGGCGGTGCGGCTGCCCAGCGTGCCGTCGACGAACGTCTTGAAGCCGATGATGGCCAGGCCCTCGTCGCGCGTGATGCAGTTGGCCAGGTTCCAGTCCAGCGGCCACTCGCGGTCAAGCAGCGTGGCCCGTACCCGCAGCGGCAACTCGCGGCGGAGCGGATCCATGGCCTCCACCAGGTCGCGCGCATACTCCATGCTTCCCACGGTGGCGATGCCGTGGCGGGCCAGGTGAAGGCCCGCGGCCCGCAGCCCCTCGCGGCGCTCCTGCACGCTGGGCTCGGGCACGCACGCCTTGGCCCACTTCCACGCGGCCTGCTCCAGGAAGAGGCCGGTGGGGCGGCCCTCGCCGTCACGTTCCACTCGACCGCCGGGCGGGTCGGTGCGAAGGTCGAATCGCGCGGCGGTCAGGGCCAGGGCCGCGTGATTCAGCACGCACGCGTGCTGGTCCATGCGCCAGGCGATGGCGGGGCGATCGCCGCACGCGTGGAGCCACTCGGAGGTGGGCATCTGGCCGCCCCAGCGGGACTGGTCCCAGCCGTTGGCCCTCAGCCAGCGGCCTGGAGGAAGGGCCTGGTGGGCGGCGTCGATCGACGCGGCGAACGTGTCACGGGAGGCGCACGCCGAGAGATCGCACTGCGACAGTGCCAGGCCTCCGAGCGTCATGTGGAGGTGGGCATCGATGAAGGCGGGACCCACCCACGGGCCGCCATCGAGTTCTCGCTCCGCCTGCATGCCCTCGAACGACTCGATCCGGCCGTCGTGCACGATGAGTGCGCGGGCGGAGGGCACGGTGGCGTCGGCGGTCCAGATGCGCTCGGCGCGCACGCGCGTTCGGGGCATGCCGCTATCGTAGTTGCATGCAGACGTCCTGCGCGATCGCGTGCGTGCTTGGCATCAGTCTTGCGGGTTGCGGTGATGCATCACCTCGGCCCAGGCCGCCGACGCCGTTCGCCTCCAGTGCGTCAGGCGAGCCGCCCGCGATCACGCCGGCCATGCCCGCGCAGCCGGCTGCGCCGGCGAACATCAGCACCGAGACCAGCGATCCTTCTTGGCTTCAGTGCGGCTCCATCGAGTTCCCCAAGCCCGCGGCCTGGACGTGGGTCAAGCCCACGGCGGCGTTCCGCACGCTGCAGTACGAGGTGCCGGGCGGTGCGGAGCTGATCGTCAGCGTGTTCCCCGCAGGTGATGGTGGCGCGGTGGATGCCAACATCGAACGCTGGGCGAACCAGTTCGGCGGACCCGGCAGCGTGAAGGCTCGCGAGGAGCGGTCGGTCGGCGCGTTGCGCGTGGTGCGCGTGGATTTCGAGGGGGACTTCAAGGGCATGGGCATGGCGCAGGCGAAGGCGGGCATGGCGCAGCTCGGCGCGATCGTGCAGGGGCCGTCGCACTCGGTGTTCATCCGGCTGCTCGGATCCCGGGCGACGGTGGGGGCGGCCCGGGACGATTTCGAGCGCATGGTGCAGGGATTGCGACCGCAGGCCGCGAGGTGACCGGGGCCGTTACCTTCCGGGCATGCCGAGTCGCGAACATCGTGCCGTCGTCCTTCGCCGCGTCCTGAGCCTTTCGGCGGTCGCCGTGCTGGCCACGCTCGCCGCCTGTCAGGCGCCGCAGCGACCGCCGGAGACGCCGCAGCAGTACGCCGATCGGCTGAAGCGGGAGCATGAGTCGTGCCGCGCGTTCTTCATGGGGCTGAGCGACCGCATGGGACGCCGCATCAGCGAGGACGCCACGCAGCACGGCACCCTGGACGTGCTCGTGCTCTCCGGTGGCGGCGACTTCGGGGCCTTCGGCGCGGGCTTCCTGCAGGGCTGGGGTCAGGTGAAGGATGCCTCCATGCGTCGCCCGCAGTTCGACGGCGTATTCGGCACGAGCACCGGCGCGCTGCTGGCGCCGTTGGCCTACGTGGGCACGGAGGCGGCGCTGCAGGTGGGTGCGGATCTCTACTCCGATCCGCCCGCCGACCTGGTCGAGCCCAACGGGCTACTGCCCATCCTGCCGTGGAACGAGTCGCTCATGAAGCCCACCGGGCTGCGGCGCACGCTCGAGGCGCAGCTGACCGGCGAGATGCTGGCCCAGCTGCGAGCGGAGGCCGCCAAGTCCCGATGCCTCTGCTGCGCCACCACGAACGCCGACTTCGGAACCTTCCGCCCCTTCGACCTGCTCGAGGCGGCCGACCGCGACGACGCCACCTTCCGCGCGGCGATCGTGGAGCGCCTCATGGCCTCGTCGGCCATTCCCGCGGTGTTCCCGCCGGTGCTGATGGATGGCTCGCTCTACGTCGATGGCGGTGCCACCGCCAACATCTGGGCCATTCGCGACCAGTCGCACTCCAACAGCGTGCTGCAGACATGGATCCGGGCGAATCCGGGGAAGGAGCCGCCGACGATCCGCATCTGGGTGATCGTGAACAACCAACTCTTTCCCAGGGGATCGAACGCGCGTCAGGAGTGGATCGACCTGGCGAGCCGAGGACTGTCGATCATGCTGCGATCGACCATGCTGAAGGACATGCGGCTGACCGCCTACACCGCCCTGGATGTCGACGAGCACATGCCGGGCGAGATCGAGTTCCGCTTCGTGGCCATTCCCGACGACTGGGAGGCGCCGGTGCCGGGAACCTTCAAGAAGGAGACCATGCAGTCGCTGGTCGACCTGGGCAGGCGCATGGGCGCCGACGCGGCCAGCTGGCGAACGGAGATTCCCAACATCGACGATGTGGGCGGCTTCGACGCTGGCAAGGCGCTCGAACCGGCGGGTCG